>DAIPLC010000172.1:0-2154 GCA_036769405.1 Acidimicrobiales bacterium | reverse complement strand
GTTGTTCAGATCGTAGAGGTAGGCGGCGCCGGTGAAAATCGGGCGTAGCGCCACGAGCGAGAAGACACCGGTCGCGGCCACGATAACCCGTGAACCGCTGATGGCAAGTGCGCCGCCGAAGAGGTCGCCACTCACTTCCTTCGGATCGTTGAGAACCTGGGTCAGCGTGGCGCCCGTTCCATCAAGGCGGTAGCAGTAGACCGCGCCCTCATTGCCAATGTGCTGACCTGGCCCCGAGTCACTGAAGGCCCCCACGATGGCGTTGGTGTTACTGACCGCGAGGGTGGCGCCGTAGAGATCGTCGGGTCCAGCCGTTGGCTCGTGAAGGGTCTGGGAGACCGTCCAGGTGCCATTCTGATTGCGCAGCAGGTAGGCGACTCCGTCGTTGGCCGGCTCGCCCTTGGCGGCCGACACATTGAGTGCCCCCACCAGTGCGGTGGTGCCATTCGGCGTGATGGCCACCGAACTACCAAACGAGTCGAGGGCGACGTGGCGTGGGTCCGACAGAATGGCGACTTGGTGCCACCCGTTGTGGTGACGGTAGACCACGACGGAGCCACCACCCACGGAGCCCGGTTCGCCAACGAAGGCCCAGCCATTGCCCAGACTCACACCGAGGGCGAAGTAGTGCCCCTGGATAAAGCCACGACTCTCCGAACGGGGGTTGCGATTGGGATCAGTGAAGGCACCGGGCAGCAGGTGCCAGACGCTGCCCACTCGCTGAAAGAAGTACACCAGCCGCACGTTGGTTTTGGTGTTGACCGAAGCAACCACCGCATCATTGCCCGACAGTGCCACCGCGGTGCCCGCCACGACGTTCGGTCCCGTAGGTAACGTGCCGACCATTGGTGACGCGACCCACCTCGAGCCCACTTCGTGAAAGAAGCGCACGTACGATGCGGGACTGCCGATACGGCCACCCACCACGGCGTTGGTGCCGTCCATGGCCACGACACCCGAACCCAGCTGGGGAAGGCGCGTAGCCTTCACCGTCGCCGGTGCCGCACCGGCGGAGGTCACGATGGTGGCGCTCAGTAGGAGAGCAGCCACGCTGGGGCGCCAGAATGAACGGAGAGTCGATCGCATCGCGCCAACCTACCCGATGCGCAGCGCACCGCGGGCGGCGTGGTGCAACCGTCGTGGTCCCTCGGCCGTTACCACGAGGCACTCCCCCGTCTGCACACCGGCGCGGTGATCAGGCGTCACCACGTTGGGCTGCACGACGAGCATCATGGACTCTTCGAGCACGAAGTGCGGCGTCGGTTCATTCGGCCGCGAGCGGGAACCGAGGATGGGCGCGAGGTAGCCGCCGCCGTACCCGTGGACGAGGTCGTCGAGGGTTGTGAAACCGGCTTCCTCAATCATCCCGCTGGCCTCAACAAGCTCCTCCGCCGTCGTGCCGGGCACGAGGAGCGCACTGATCGCCGCGAAGGCCGCATCAGCCACGTCGTGCAGGTCGCGGTAGAGCGGGGTCAACTCGCCCTCCACGGCAAAGGTACGCAGAATCTGCCCACCGTATTCGAAGAAGTTCGCGGTGATCTCCGTCGTCACCACGTCACCGGCGCGTAGCGGTCGTGGCGAAGGGTGCTGACGGGGCACGCAGTACTGCGGGTCACTCATGTCGTTGACGGCGAAGTAGTGCAGGGCGTTCACGCCGCCGAGAGGTAACCACGTTGATTCGACGAGGGCCCCGAGGTCGCGCTCATTCATGCCGACGTGGGCGTCACGGGCCAGGGCCGCAATTGCGAGGTCCCCGAGGTGGGCACCCAATGCGAACCAGCGCAGCTCTTCGTCTGATTTGCGTAGTCGCAACCGGTTGTAGGCCGGGGTCAGATCGGTGACCGGACCAACGGCGGCCTCTAACTGGCGCGCCGCTGACAGCGGTAGTGGCCCCATCACGCCAACGCGACCTGACGTGGCCCCGCGCTGCCGCAGGGCGGCAATGGACGTAGCGATGGTGCTCGCGCCACCCCAGGCCACCCGCGTGTCGCGGGCGATGTGCGTAGCCAGAGGGACGTGGTTGAAGTACTGGACGAAGAGCTCATTCTCTTCGCCTGGACTCAGCACAAGTTGGGCCTCATTGGTGACGACCCACTGACTGAGCCAGCCAATGGCGCCCCCACGGGTGCCAATGCCGTAGCAGCGGAGGTGATC
>DAIPLC010000048.1:0-9222 GCA_036769405.1 Acidimicrobiales bacterium | reverse complement strand
GCACCGAGATGCCGTACGAATGCCAGACCGCTTCGACGGCTGGCAGGCGACCCGTAACGAATGAAAAATGCGGGACCGCACCCAATTGGTGAAGTGACACGAAGTGCTGGACGTCGGCCAGTGTTTCGTGCAGCGGATTCGCCGCCACCGCCACGATGTCGAGCGGTGCGCCCGCTGGCAACGTGGACCGAGCGGCCTTCAATTGAGACGCCATCAACGAACAGTCGGTCGTGCAGACCGGGTCGAGGAACGTCAAGATCGTGTAGCGGCCGGGGTGAGAAAGGAACGTAAAGGGCTTCCCATGCTGGTCAACGAGTGAGAAAAGCGGGGCCCGCGTGTCTACCGACGAAGCCAGGCCATTCGAGGCCACGTAGAAAGTGGTTTCGGGTGAATGGATCGTGGCCACAGCCATTGTCGCGACGGAGTACACCACCATGGCCGCGGCAAACGAGGCAATCACCGATCCGGTCAAGGAACGCAACTCTTTCGGGAGCCGGCGAGGTAGCGGCGCGGCCAAGCAAATCTTTGGAGCGGCAACCACGCTCAGGGCCGCCAGCGGAATTAAAGAATTGAAGTCGGTCGACAGCCCACCAAAGAACGCCGCGTCCTGCGCCACAAACCAGAACACGACACTAAACAGGGTCAACGACCAAGAGGGCCAGTTCCAATGACGCTTCGGCGCAATCCACAGACCCACCGACGTCACGGCAAGCCATAGCACTATCGCCAAATTGAAGCCACCGCCCAAGGTGCCGGCGACGGTGCCGCCGTGGAGGGCAATAGTGGCGACCCAGTGCGGCTGCGCTGCTTGCGTCATGTCCTGTGTCATTGCCGTCAAGGCATTGTTATTACCGCCCCGCCAGAAACCATCGGAGGGGAGGCATTGACGCAGCGCACCCAGTCCGGCGACCACGCTCAAGAACCGCAGCGTCAGCAAAGAGAATTTTTCGGCGAAGACACGAGGGGGCAGGGCAATCCACACTCCAGCTATCACGTAGAAAATGGTGGCGCCGGGCCAACCAAACAAAAGTGAGCCAGAGGGGGAGAAAATTCCCCCAGCACCATTACCGATGAGCCAAATGAGGCCCGCCCAGCCAGCCGAAATAGCGGCGCTGAAGCGGCCAAGCCCACCGTTTGAGACAATCAAAAGCAGGCCAATGCCAACTTGAATCCACGCGGCTCCGACCGCCAGCGAAAGGGGGTGGGCATTCCACATGTTGATACCCGATTGCATCAGGTGGTGCAGCCAACCAGGGGTACCGTCCATCGCCGGGGCCACCACATTGTTGCCGAGGCCGAGCGGCATGGAGGGCTGAAACTGCAGAATGCCGTCAACAATCCAGATAAGACCGAAGCTGTAGCGAAGCAGACTCCTCGATCGTGACTCCCCTACGCCGGACGCCGACAAATTAAACGTCCGGACGCGCCCCGAAAGCAGCAGGGCGAGCAACATAACCATGCCGAGGGCGACAAAGAGTCCGACCGATCGAACGAAGAGTTGGTGGCGAAACAATCCGACGACTATCGAATTCGTTAGAACGACGTGTCCGTGCTGCATCACCATGGGCTGATCTCCTAGACCCCTAAATCATCTGCGATTGCCGTCAAGACACCATTGACAAAATAGGGAGCATTGTCGCCTGAGTAGGTTTTGGCAATTTCGACGGCCTCGTCAAGCACGACAGCTCGCGGGGGTGCGTCATCCATCAGCAACTCACCGACGGCCAACTCCATTACCAACCGATCAATCAGCGCAATGCGCTCGAGGGGCCAATCAATGGAGTGGGCACTAATCAGTTCATGAGCCCGTTCACGCCGCAGGGTGGCGGCGTTGACCAGCGCTACGGCGTAGGCATCGGGCGGGACGGGAAGTTCAACCAGAATCATCGTTACCGGACGTTCTTTGATGGTCGCTTCGTACAGGAGTTCGAGCGCCCGCTCGCGAGCTAAATGACGCTGAGCGCCGAATTCACTCACTAGGCGCGAGTCATGTACTCGCCGGTGCGAGTATCGACTTTGATGACTTCGTCGGGGCCCACAAAGAGCGGTACCTGGACGACGAAGCCCGTTTCGAGCGTGGCGGGCTTACGAGCACCCGACACGCGGTCACCCTGAATTCCCGGCTCGGTCTCGGCGATGCGAAGCTCAACTGAGGCGGGAAGTTCAACCCCGATAACTTCACCCTCGAACTGGATAATCATGGCCTTGCCCGTTTCCTTCAAGAAGTTGGCGGCGTCGCCGAGGCTCTTCGAGGAGACGGGGATCTGGTCGAACGTGTCCTGGTCCATGAAGATGTAGTCATCACCGTCGCGGTACAAGTACTGGGTGTCCATCTTGTCAATGATGGCCTGTTCCATCTTTTCGCCCGAGTTGTAGGTCCGCTCAATGACGGCACCGGTACGAGCGTTGCGCAACTTGGTGCGAACAAAAGCGCCACCCTTACCGGGCTTCACGTGCTGGAAGTCAATGACCGTGAACAGGCCTTCGTCGATCTTGAGCGTGATGCCGTTCTTGATGTCTGACGTGTTGATGGAAGCCATGAGGCTCAGTCCCTTTCGCGCGAGTTGCGCCTTTCAGTCTAGGCAACGCTTAGGGCACGCCGCGACACTCAGGCGAGGAGCGCAGCTACCGCCCGAACGGCCAGTTCGTAGCTCAGGCCGCCAAAGCCAGCAATCGAACCATTAACGACCGGCGCCAATGTGCTCACGTGGCGATAGGGCTCGCGGGCGGCCGGGTTTGAGAGGTGGATTTCGACCTTTGGCCCTTCGAAAATTGCGAGGGCGTCACTAAGGGCCCATGACGTGTGCGTCAGAGCGCCCGCGTTGATAATGATCGCCGCCGCCTTTCCGCGGGCTGCGTGAACGGCTTCAATCAAGGCACCTTCAAAGTTTGACTGCAGATGATGAACCTCGAGGTCGAAGGTCGCTGCTACGGCAGTCGCCCTCGCGACGTGCTCGTCGAGCGTTGCCGTGCCGTAGATTTCGGGACTGCGCGTGCCGAGGAGGTCGAGGTTGGGGCCCGACAGCAGGACTATCTCGTTCATCGAACCTCCTCAAGGTACGTATCGTACGCGGCGCGAATATCGCTCTCGACCACGGTAACCGAGTTGAACCCCTCGAGCCCGGGCAGAACAAACACCAAGTTGTGATGGGCCTTCTTATCTCGCGCCATGATCGCCACAAGATCATCGATGGCGAAATCGATTGGTGCACGCCCCGCCAGACCAAAGTGCGCGAGAACCGCATCGGTGTAGCCCACCTCCTCATCGGTAACGCGACCGAGGTGCCGTGCCAGGCGCACCGCAAAGGCGAGACCACAGGCCACCGCCTCACCGTGGCGCAGAAGATCCTCGTCCATAGCCAGTGCGAGGCGCTCGATGGCGTGACCAAGGGTGTGACCGTAGTTCAGGAGGGCTCGCTCGCCCGTCAACTCAAATTCGTCGCGAGCAACGATGGTGGCCTTGAGCTGCACGGCCATGGCGATGAACTGCTCGAGCGACGTCGTGCTCAACTCGTCGAGTGGTCGTCGCTCGAGCAACCAGCATTTTGCAACTTCGCCAAACCCACCTCGGCGTTCGCGTTCCGACAGCGTGGCGAGCATCTGAGTGTCGCAGATGACGGCCTTGGGCTGATGAAATGCGCCAACCAAATTCTTTCCCGCTGGAATATTTACCGCAGTTTTTCCGCCGATGGCCGCGTCAACCTGGCCCGCCACCGTCGTAGAAACGTGCACGATGGCAATTCCCCGTAGGTACACAGCAGCGATGAAACCCGCGACATCCGTCGTTGCACCGCCGCCCACCGCCACGATGACATCGTGGCGTGAAACATGTGCAAGCGCCATCTCGTCACAGACACGCGCGACCACGGTCATGTCCTTCGCGGATTCGCCATCGGGCAGTTCGATGATGACAGTGGGTAGCGACAGGTCGAGGTGCCACCAGGGCTGCAGCCGAAGTGACGGCGTCGTGAGGACGACGGCAACTCTCGCCTTGGTCGCGGCTGCGGTGACAATCGCGTCGAGTTCACGCACGGCCCCATCGCCAATGTGTACTTCATATGGCGTGGTCGAAAGTGCAACGGAGATTTTCACGAGTCGACTCCCTCGAAGTGAGACAAGATGGCGGCCACCGTTGTCGCTACATCGCCCGAGGCGTCAATGCGAACTGTGGCGACTTCTTCGTAGAACGCTTCGCGTTCCGCGCGCAACGTGACGAGACGCTCCGCAGGTGCATCGCCGAGGAGTGGCCGATCACCGGCACCCACTCGGGTTAGGAGCACCTCGTCTGGAGCATCCAACCAAAAGGTGGACTCCCCCTTGAGGAGCGCCCGAGACTGCGCGGTGGTGACAATGCCCCCGCCAGTACTGATAATGACATCTTCGCCTATGAGTGAAGCGAGGCACTCGGCTTCGAGCGCGCGGAAGACGACTTCTCCTCGCTCGCGCAGTACCTGTTGGACGCTGGCGCCTTCGCGGGCGGCGAAGACGTCGTCGGTGTCACGAACGGGGCAGTCGAACGCTACCCCCAGCGCTTGCGCCACCGTGGTCTTGCCCACGCCGGGCAACCCCACGAGGACAAGTCGCGCCATACTTAAGCCGGCCGAGCGGCTGACGAGGTTGAGCCGAGTGTCGCGATGTAGGTGTCGTGATTGCGGACGAACTCCTCGAGGGAGTCTCCACCGAATTTACGAAGTGCCTCATTGGCCAGCACGAGGGCCAGCATGGCTTCGGTCACTACGCCGAGCGCCGGCACTGCCGTAACGTCTGTGCGCTCCTTGAAGGAGACCGTGGACTCGCCCGTCGAAACATCGACGGTTTCGAGCACCGGACGGTTGAGCGTGGCGAGAGGCTTCATTGCAACCTTCGCAATCAGTGGCGCGCCTGAGGTCATGCCGCCCTCGAGGCCTCCGGCGTGGTCGCTCCGTCGGACGAAGCCACCGGAACGCGTTTCGTCGCCGTCAATGGCGATGGCGTCGTGCGCCTGCGACCCACGTTGCGCCGCTTGCGCCATGCCATCGCCAATTTCGACGGCCTTGACCGCCTGAATACTCATGAGCGCGCCAGCAATCAGTCCGTCGAGCTTTCGGTCCCAGTGAACATGGCTACCCAGGCCCACGGGGACGCCGTAGGCAATGACTTCCACGATGCCACCCAGTGAATCGCCGTCCTTGGCCGCGGCCTTGATCTCGTCAATCATGGACGCCGCGCTCGCCGCATCAAAACAACGGACCTCCGACTCGTCAATCTGCGCGAATTCACTCGCCGTCGGTCGAACACCGGTCGGCACCGCGGCAGCCCCGATGCGGACCACGTGGGAGCCAATGGTCACGCCGAGGTGCGACAACAGGGTGCGCGCCAGGGCGCCGGCAACCACACGGGCCGCCGTTTCGCGAGCGCTCGCCCGCTCCAAAACGTCACGAGCGTCGTCGAAGGCGTACTTTTGCATACCAACGAGGTCGGCGTGACCGGGCCGGGGGGTCGTCAACTTGTCACTCGGCATTCCGGGTGCGGCGGACATCTCCTGCTCCCACTTTGGCCATTCGGAGTTCAAAATCTCAATGGCGACCGGAGAACCGAGAGTGCGGCCGTGGCGAATACCGCCCGTCAATCGAAGAACGTCGCGCTCGAAGCGCATACGCGGTCCGCGGCCGTACCCCAATCGGCGACGAGCGAGTTGGTCGGAAAGGATACCTTCCGTGATCGGAAGGCCGGCGGGAAGACCCTCGACGATGACAGTAAGCGATGGTCCGTGGCTTTCACCAGCGGTCAGGAAGCGCAGCATTATCCGATTCTAGACGCTGACGTTTCTGAGACGTGGCTAGTGAGCGTCAGCGTAGAACGGATTCACGCCCGATGCGTGGTCGGTCACGTCACGAACGTCCGTGAGTTCGGGGATCGCGCTACGCAAGGCCGTCTCGATACCCTGCGACAGCGTCATACGACTCATCGCGCAGCCCTGGCAACCACCGGACATCTTGATGTACGCCACCTTGGCGGCGTCGTCCATAGCCACGAGGTCGGCGCGTCCACCGTGGGAGGCAATCGACGGATTCACTTGCTCGTCGAGGACGCTAACCGCGAGCTGCGCCAGCGCCGACTCAATACCCAGAGCCAAAATTTCGGCGGGGACACCCGGGTTGGCCTCTTCGGGGGTCGGGTGGTTCGGGTTGACGAGTACCAATCCCCCGCCACCATCAGCGGCGAATTCGAGACGACTGCCGCGCAACCGCGCGACGCTGGCTTCGGGGATGACAATGGTGACGCCGCCGTCCACGCCGATAGCAGCACCCTCGGGGGCGTCGCTGATGTCGGAAAAGTAGAGGTCGTAGGCGTAGCCATTACCCTGCGTACCGGTTACCTCGACGTACAGGCCCAAAGCGTCGTTCGCCGCCTCGCCCGCCATGGCGTCGAGCACGACGTTGCGCGCCTCATCGGTCAGGGTTAACACGTCAAAAGAAGTAGTCATGGTTCCATTCTAAAGGTGCACCGCTTCCGCAAAACCAACTAAGTTCGTGCGGTGACGCAGAGCCCTCCCAGCACCCACGAGTGGATGACGTTTCGAGACCCCGTGGCGGAGACGACCTGGTTTGTGGATATCACGTTCCTGATCAGCAACTGGTCCTGCATTTTCGGCAACGGCTGCCAAGGGGTCCTTACCGGACCAGCGCCCGAGTTGGTACAGGGGTGCTGCAGTTATGGCGCCCACTTCACCGACGAAGACGATCGTCAACGTGTCGAACTCGCCGCTACCCGACTGACCGCGGACCAGTGGCAATTCAAGAGCAAGGGGCGCGCCGGTACGACACGAAAGACGGCCGGTGGTGAACTCGTCACCAAGCTCGTGCAAGACGCCTGCATCTTCCTCAATCGACCTGACTTCCACCGCGGCGCGGGTTGCGCACTGCACGTGCTCGCCCTCGACACGGGAGAAAGCTACATCCCCCTGAAGCCGGACGTCTGCTGGCAGGTGCCACTGCGCAAGGAAGAAATCACTCTCGCGAGTGGCGACACCCTGATGCGCATTGCGCAATGGGACCGGAGCGACTGGGGCGGAGGTGGATCGGAGTTCCACTGGTGGTGCACGCAGGATGAAGGGGCCTTCACCGGTAAGGACCGCGTGGTGGACACGATGAAAGAGGAGCTCATTGCTCTCATGAATCCGTGGGCCTACGAACAGGTCCTCACGTATTGCAACGAACGACGCCGTAAGGCCACTGCCGTACCGCACCCCGTGGTGCGGCGTCGGTAGTTTCTACTCCGAGGCCAGTGGGTCTTCTTCAGCGAAGACGGTGCGAGGCAGCGAACCAAGAATTTCGTCGTAACGGTCTTCCTCGACCAGACACCATTCAGCGTGGACGTCTTCGGGAGCGGCGCCACATTCCACGCAGGTAGTAGCACGAGGACCAGTGGAACGCTTCATTTCGCGCGCTTCAACGAAACGGCGGTGGCGACCCTTTTTCACGTCAACTCCTCACTGGCTGCGGGCCATAACTGGCGGCAACCGAGGCTCATATCTCTTGAGCCGGACTTCCATACTACCAACTTGCTACCGACGCGGAGCCCTATGGTGGTCGGGTGACTACTTCATTCGACCCCAGTGAGATGATTCAACGCTTCCGCGATCGTGCTGATGCTGTTCGCCGCCGCGGTGTGCCGCCCGTTGAAGGGCCGGAACGTCAGCGTTTTATCGAAGCGTCGCGGCTTGATTTTCAGGATTACGCCATGCTCGGCGATGCCGTCGCCACCCTTGACGACGGCATATTGCGACTCGAAATCGACCTGCGACCGCCGACCGACGCCTAGCCCGACGTCACCACGGACGCCCGCAGGGCACTCGCCACGAGCGATCCAACACCACGAACCAAGAGGCTGATGGCCCGCTGTCGCTGTCGTTGCGAGTCTCCCGCGCCATAACACACCTGGGCGCCGCCACCGAGATCGTTGTAGGCCCCGGCCAAATCGGTGGTGAGTTGCGCGTCGGGTGTTGGTAGGGCCGCGTTTGCCGCGAGTGTATCGACACTCAAAACGGCACACACCGTATGAAGTTCCTTCGTGGTGGTGGTTGCCGACCGGAGACCCCGGGCTGCCGCCTCGGCGTCGTGACGCAGCTGCTGGGCATTCACGGTGAAGTTACTCGTCTGCATCCACGACTTCATCGCAGTCGATGGGCTTTGGGTGCCACAACCGGCGAGGAGCACGCCGGCCACGACGACGAGAGCGACGCGCCTCACGCGGCGACGATGAGGTGCAACTCGCGACGACCTCGACGAAGTACGAGGTACCTCCCGTGCAGCGCCTGGTCGAGGTTGATGGTCTCATCAACGGCCACGCGTCGGTTATTGACGTAGACGCCACCCTGCTCGAGGAACCGACGGGCCTCCCCCTTCGACTTCGCGAGTGAGCAACGCACGAGTGCATCGGCGGGGTCAAGGCCGGCGAGTAGTTCGTCCCTTGAGAGCGTTGACGATGGCGCGTCGGCCATGACCACGAGCAGCATGGCCTCATCGAGTTCGGCGATTGATTCGGAGAAGAGTGCCTCACCCGCACGCTGAGCGGCCACGGCCGCATCCTCGCCGTGCACCAGCGCCACTACGGCATTGGCCAGGGCCCGCTGCGCCAAACGTTCTTGTGGTCGCTGCATCGTCGCCTCATCGAGCTCTCGAATGGTGTCGTGGTCGAGGAAGGTGAAGAATCGCAACAACGTGGGCACTGTCTGATCGTCCGCGTTGAGCAAGAACTGGTGCAGTGCGAATGGTGGGGTCAAGTCGGCATCCAACCAGACTTTCTGGTTGCCACCCTCCGACTTCCCAAACTTCTGTCCGTCAGCTCGCAGCAACAGTGGTGAGGTGAGTCCCGCCGCACTCGTACCGGTTACCTTACGAATGAGCTCGGTGCCCATCGTGATGTTGCCCCACTGGTCCGAGCCACCGAGTTGGAGGGTGCAACCGTGGTCGACGTTCAAGCGAAGGAAGTCGTAGGCCTGCAGCAGCATGTACGAAAATTCCGTGAAAGACAGCCCTACGTCATCGCGGTCGAGTCGGCTCTTGACAGAGTCCTTCGCAATCATCTGATTCACGGTGAAGTGCTTACCCACGTCACGGAGGAAGTCGGTAAGGGAGATAGTGGTCAACCACGAAGCGTTATTGAGCAGGAGCGCTTGGGATTTC
The DNA here is from genome assembly GCA_036769405.1 of Acidimicrobiales bacterium. Classification (GTDB taxonomy): domain Bacteria; phylum Actinomycetota; class Acidimicrobiia; order Acidimicrobiales; family RAAP-2; genus RAAP-2. The sequence continues at coordinate 55 of DAIPLC010000048.1, read as the reverse complement.
CCCGCACTCGGGGAGAAATCGAGAAACCGCGTGAGTTGCTCGCGAATGCCCGCCA
>DAIPLC010000047.1:0-9316 GCA_036769405.1 Acidimicrobiales bacterium | reverse complement strand
CTAGCAACAACGTTGTAGCAACCCTAGTCAACAGATGGCTCGCGACTGCTTCTTTAGAGGTCAAGGCAACGACATCGTCGGGCTCCCCCGCGCGCAAAATCGTGACCGCGTTCGTCGGATGGGCAAAGCCCACCCCCGGTGTCGTCACGTCATTAAGCACGAGGAAGTCCACTGGCTTGCGGGCGAGTTTTTCGCCCGCCATTCGACGTGGGTCGGTCGTTTCAGCGGCGAAGGCGACGAGCACCTGACCGGGACGGCGGCGCTCCAGCAGTTCGGCCACGATGTCGGTCGTTGGCACTAGTTCGAGCGTGGGCACGCCATCGACCTTCTTGATTTTCTCCGCCTGCGGCACGACCGTAAAGTCCGACACCGCGGCGGCCATGATGACAACGTCGGCGTCGACGGCGGCCGACAGCACGGCGTCACACATCGCAGCTGCCGACTCAACCGGGATGACGTGAACGTGCGAACGTACGTCGAGGGCTACCTCGCGCGAGGCGGCCGACACCAGCGTGACCGACGCCCCCATCCGACTGGCTACTTCAGCCAGAGCGAAGCCCTGATGGCCGGAACTACGATTCGTGATCACGCGTACCGGATCGATGGCCTCACTCGTGCCACCGGCCGAGACCACGACCCGGCGCCCGGTCAGCGCCCCGCGGTGCCCACGCACGATGGATCGAATCTGGTCGGCGATGGCGTCAGGTTCGGGCAATCTCCCCATTCCCTCATCGCCACCGGCCAAGTGACCCGAGACCGGTGGAAGAACGATGATGCCCCGTGCCCGCAGCACCGCGAGGTTGGCCTGCACCGAGGGCTGTTCCCACATTTCGGTGTGCATCGCGGGACAGAGCAGCACCGGAGCCCGCGAGGCCAACACCGTCGCGGTGAGCAAATCATTGGCGAGCCCCGCCGCCAAGCGAGCAATAACGTGGGCCGTCGCTGGGGCAATCACAATGAGGTCGGCTTGTTGACCGAGGCTCGTATGCGGACTCGCCGTGGTCGGGTCGCCGTAGAGCGATGATCGAGCTGGCTCCGAGGCGAGCGCACTAAAGGTCGTCGCACCAACGAAGTGAGTGGCATCGGCCGTCAGCACGGGCGAAACGAAGTAGCCCTCATCCATGAGGAGTCGAAGTAAGAGAACGGCCTTGTAGGCGGCTACGCCGCCCGTCACCCCCAGGACAATGCGGGGGTGAGGAACGCTAGGCGTCGGGTGTGGCGTCAAGGAGCGCGTCGAATTCGCTCGATGGCGATTCGAGGCCGTCGAGAGGCGAAGCTGCGTCCGCGGCGCGAGCAGCTTCAAGCTCCTCAGGAGACAGACGCTTGTAGACGAGCTTCTGCTCAATGATTTCCTGGAAGGCGAATGACAGTGACTTGTTCGAGTCAATGTTCACCTGCGGGGGAACAATCTTTCCTTCGCCACGGCCGAGGCCGTTGAAGTAGTTCGTAATCGCGCGGGCGCGCACCGAGGCCACGGCCACGAGTGAGAACTTTGAGTCACCGACGGCGTGCAGCAACTCTTCGATGGGAGGATCGACCAGCGTAGGGTGTTCGGCCATGAGGCTTCCTTTACAAACCAGTTCGTCGCGATTGACGAAGACTCTCCAGTATAGAGAGAATTTCCTCCGTGGCGCCCGTCACCTCATAATTCGTCACGACAAAGTCAGCCAAAATACGGCCTTTCTCGATTTCTTCGCCGCTCAGCCGAAGTCGGCGCTCGACGTGATCGTCACTGTCGCCCCGACCACGGAGCCGCGCTTCGAGTTCCTCCACCGACGGCGGTAGCACCAAAATAACAACGGCCTCAGGGTCGTGATCGCGAACTTGTTGCGCGCCCTGCACCTCAATTTCGAGTAACAAATCCCTGGTTTCAGCCATGGTCGGTCGCGGTGTGCCGTAGAGGTTGTCGTTGAACGAGGCCCACTCAAGAAACAGATCCTGAGCCACGGCGGCCTCAAATTCCTCTCGCGTGACGAACACGTATTCGTCACCGACCTCGGACGGTCGAATTGACCGGGTTGTCCACGAACGCGAGAGCCAGAGTCGTTCGTCGGCCTCGAGCAGGGCGCGCACAATTGTGCCCTTGCCTACCCCGCCGGGGCCAATCAGGACGATGACGAGAGGCTTAGCGGACAAGAGCGTTGAAGAGCACTTCGCGCTGCTTGGGGCCCAATCCACGGATACGGCGCGATTGGGCGATTGACCCTTGTTCCATGATGCGAGCGGCCTTGACTTCACCAATGGCAGGCAGGGCGCTGATCAAATCGAAGGCGCGCATCTGGGCCACGCACTCTTCTTGGTCGGCGAGCGCAAACAGTTCCTCGAGGGACAACTCGCCCGACTTGACCAAGCGCTTCACCTCGGCGCGACGACGTCGATTCGCGACGGCAGCCTTCGAAGCGGCAACGCGCTGTTCCTGCGTGAGTGATGGCGGGATTGGGCTCATAGATGTGACTTTATCCGGCGGCTGCGACGTTGCTTACAGGGCGCTCGCCAGATCGTCTCGCCACCGACGCACGGCGTCACGCAGACCGGCTCTTTCGGGGCCGGCGCTGGCAATCGCCCGAGAGACGTTAACCACCACGCTACCCGGAGCGCAGCGTTCAAAGAGGCGTCCTACCTGATCAGGGGTGGCCCCTTGGGCACCCACGCCGGGAACCAAGTACGGGCCACCGAGGCGAGCGAGATCAAATTGTGGCCGCTGACGCGTCGCCCCGAGAACCACCCCGAGGCCGCCGAGGGCGTCGGCCCCCTCCCCCTGGCGCCACTGGGCGTTGCGCTGGGCGATTTCACGTAGCACCATGTCCTCGACCGCCTCGCCCTCATCCGAACGGGCCCGCTGGAGAGGGCGACCTTCATCGTTCGACGTCGCCGCCAGGACGAAGAGCCCCTTACCGGACTGCGCGTAGGCGAAGAATGGTTCGAGTGCGGCGACGCCGGTATAGGGGCTGAGGGTCAATGCATCAGCGCAGAGTGGTGACGACTCACTCAGCCACGCTGCGGCGTAGCCCTCGTTGGTGGCACCAATGTCGCCACGCTTCGCGTCGGCGATAACGAGCACGTCGGCCGCCCGCGCGTCGCGAATGAGTCGTTCGAGTACCACGTAGCCGGCGGCACCGAAACGTTCGAAATAGGCAATCTGGGGCTTGATGGCGACCGCCGTGCCGATTGAGGCCTCGAGGAGGGCAAGTGAGAAGAATTCCAGCCCCTCGACGTGATTCGTCCTCCCCCAGGACTCGAGCGCCGCGGCACTCGGGTCAATTCCGACGCAGAGGGGGCCGAGATCGGCACTGCGCTCTTGCAGACGCTCGCCAAACGACTCAGCCATGGGCCACTCCTCGCAGTTCACTTATTGCTGTGACCTTATTGGCCTTCATCCAAGCGGCCGCCTCTTTTTGAATACGCCACGGCGCCCGAGGATTCGCGAAGGTCGCGGTACCGACTTCAATGGCGCTCGCCCCCGCCATCACCATGGCGATGGCGTCTTCACCACTATTAACACCGCCGACCCCGACAATCGGGACGTCGGGAAAGGCACGGTGGCATTCATAGACGGCACGGAGAGCCACCGGGAAAATACCGGGACCACTCATGCCACCTCCGCCATTGCCTAGGGATGGTCGCCGAGTGCGAACGTCAATGGAGAGGCCGAGAACCGTGTTCACGAGTACGAGAGCGTCGGCTCCGGCGGCCAGTGCGGCTTCGGCGATAGCGACGAGATCGGGGGTATTCGGGCTCAATTTGACCCAGAGTGGTACCCCGGCGACCTTCGCGGCCTCCACCACGGCCGCGGTAGCGGTCGTAGAGTGGGCGAAAATACTCGATCGACTCTCGAGGTTAGGGCAGCTGGCATTGACCTCGAGGGCCGCAATAGTCGCCCCCGCCATCGCGGCCGCCGCGTCACCGAACTCGTCGGCCGTTCGGCCCCAAATTGAGCCCACCACGGTCGCCCCGCGCTGGAGCAGTGCCGGAAGATAGGTAGCCCGCCAGGCTTCAACGCCCGGACCCGCTAATCCCACGGCGTTGAGCATGTCTGCCCCGCTGGCCGCCACCCGAGGGGCGGGGTTTCCCTCCCACGCGAAGGCTGCTAGCGACTTGGTCACCACGGCCCCGAGAGTGGCCACGTCGCCGTAGCCCGCGAGTTCATCACCGTGACCGGCCGTTCCCGCGGCGGTCAACACGAATGACCGTAGATCGACCGACCCCACCGAGGTCGGATTCATCCGTGCAACTCCTGCAGTGAGCGAACACTCCAGCCATTCGCGCGCGAATCGGCAATGCCCTTGACGGCCGCACTCGCGGCACTCATGGTAGTGAGGCACGACACCTTGTGGACGGTGGCGGCGATGCGAATCGCGTGGCCATCGGCGCGTGCCGACCGCCCCGATGGCGTGTTGATGACCATCTGGACCAGTCCCGAGGCAATGAGGTCCGACGCGGTGCGCGCCGTACTCTGCTCGGCAATCTTGCCAACTTCCGTCGTCACGACGACACCGTGATCGGCCAAGTAGGCCGCGGTACCGGTCGTGGCGGCCAGAGTGAAGCCGAGCGCCACGAGATCACGCGCCACCGCCAGACCCGACTCCTTGTCCCGATCAGCGAGGGAGAGGAAGACCTGACCTTCGTGGGGCAGACGGGTTCCGGCCGCGAGTTGTGCCTTCGCGAAGGCCACGCCGAAGCTTTCACCAATACCCATGACCTCACCGGTCGAGCGCATTTCTGGCCCCAGCAACGTGTCAACCGTGGGAAAGCGATTGAACGGCAGCACTGCTTCTTTTACGCTCACGTAGTCGGGCGTTGGCGTGTCCGCCGGTACCGCACCGCGTTCACGGAGTTCGGCCAGCGAATCGCCCATCATGACGTGCACGGCCACCTGGGCCAGCGATACGCCAGTCGCCTTCGCCACGAACGGCACGGTGCGACTGGCGCGCGGGTTGGCCTCGAGAACGAAGACTTCGTCATCCTTGACCGCGTACTGAACGTTGATCAGGCCCACGACACCGAGCGACGTCGCAATGCGCTCGGTGTAGTCGCGAAGTGCGGCAATCACCGAGGGCGACAGGGTCTGTGGCGGGAGCGCACACGCCGAGTCACCAGAGTGAACACCGGCTTCTTCGACGTGCTCCATGATCCCCGCGATGTAGATGTCGCCCGTGTGGTCCCGCACGGCGTCAACATCAACTTCCACGGCGTCTTCGAGGAATCGGTCGAGCAGAATTGGTCGGCTCTGTGAGACGCCGCCCTCACGCGCCAACGAACCGTGGGCGCTCGTGAGGTCCGTCATGACGCGAGACAGTGCCTCGCGGTCGTAGACAATCTCCATGGCCCGTCCACCCAGGACGTAACTCGGGCGCACCAGCACCGGGAAGCCAATTCGCTCGACGATGGCCTCGGCTTGCGCGAGTGTGAGCGCAACATCACCCGGCGGCTGACGAAGGCCAATCGACTGGCACAGCGCCGACCACTGTTCGCGGTCTTCGGCCAAGTCAATTGACGCCACGGGCGTTCCAAGCACCAGCGCGGGATCAATGCTGTGCGACAACTTGAGCGGCGTTTGCCCGCCGAGTGATACCACCACGCCGACCACGCGAGCGCCATCAGTACAGGCGGCCTGTTCTGCCGCGATGATTTCGGCCAAGTCCTCGGGCGTGAGCGGCTCAAAGTAGAGCCGGTCCGACGTTGAGTAGTCCGTCGACACCGTCTCGGGGTTGCAGTTCACCATGACGGTTTCAAAGCCCCGCTCACGCAACGCCATCGCCGCGTGGACGCAGCAGTAGTCAAACTCAATGCCTTGACCGATTCGGTTGGGACCCGATCCAAGGATGAGCACCCTGTCACGGGGCGAACTGCGGACTTCCGACTCATCTTCGTACGTGCTGTAGTGATACGGCGTCAGCGACGAAAATTCCGCGGCGCAGGTATCGACCGTCTTGAAGGTGGTCACGACGCCAGCGGCGACCCGTGCGGCACGAACGCTGCTCACGTCGACACCCGTCAGCGCGGCGATCTGCGCGTCCGAAAAGCCGCGCTGCTTGATGCGGCGCCACGCCCGACCATCGAGGTGGGCGATGTCCACTTCTGCGCGAATCTCCTGCCCGATCTTCACCACATCTGCGAGTTCGTGGATAAACCAGCGGTCAATCTTGGTACGGCGAACGACTTCGTCCTCACTCGCCCCGCGACGCAAGATTTCGTGCAGTGCGTAGAGGCGCTCCGGCGTAGCGACGACGCAACGGTGCCACAACGTGTCGTCGTCGACATCGGCGAATTCCGAATCGTCACCGGGTACGAACCCGAGCCGCCCTTGCTCCAGCGAGCGAATGGCCTTTTGCAGTGATTCGGCAAAGGTGCGGCCAATGGCCATAACTTCCCCGACCGACTGCATGCGCGTACCGAGTTCGGGCACCGCACCCGGTAACTTCTCAAAGGCCCACCGGGGAATCTTGGTCACGACGTAGTCGATGGTGGGCTCAAATGACGCGGGCGTCACCTTGGTGATGTCGTTGTCAATTTCGTCCAGCGTGTACCCCACGGCGAGGCGAGCGGCGATCTTGGCGATCGGGTACCCGGTCGCCTTCGAGGCCAACGCCGACGAGCGGCTGACGCGGGGGTTCATCTCAATGACGAGGCGCTCTCCATTCGCGGGGTTCACCGCGAACTGCACATTCGACCCGCCAGTCTCCACGCCGACCCGGCGCAACACGGCGAACGCGTCATCGCGCATTGCCTGATACTCCACGTCGGAGAGGGTCTGCTGCGGTGCCACCGTGATGGAGTCGCCGGTGTGCACACCCATTGGGTCAAAGTTCTCAATACTGCACACAATGATGCAGTTGTCCTTGGCGTCGCGCATGACCTCGAGTTCGTACTCTTTCCAGCCCGCAATCGATTGCTCCACGAGGATTTCTCGCACCGGTGAGGCCGCAATACCCTCTTCGGCCAACTGCCGCAGGTGCTCGCGCGTCGCCGCAATGCCCGTGCCCGCGCCACCCAGGATGAAGGAGGGTCGAATGATGATGGGGTACCCGATGGTCTCAGCGATATCGAGCGCTTCTTCCACCGAGTGGGCAAAGCCGGACACCGGTACGGCGAGTCCGATGTCAGCCATGGCGGCCTTGAACAGCTCACGGTCTTCCGCCGTCGAAATCGCCTCAGGGCGGGCGCCAATGACCTCGACGTTGTACTTCTCCAGCACACCGGCGGCCACGAGTTCCATGGTCAAGTTGAGGGCGGTCTGCCCACCGAGCGTCGGTAGCAACGCGTCGGGGCGCTCCTTGGCAATGATGTCAGCCACAACGGCGACGTCGAGCGGCTCGACGTAGGTGACGTCGGCCGTCTTCGGGTCGGTCATGATTGTCGCGGGATTCGAGTTCACGAGAACAACGCGGTAGCCCTCTTCTCGGAGGACCTGACAGGCCTGGGTGCCCGAGTAGTCAAACTCACAGGCCTGCCCGATAACAATCGGACCAGAGCCAATGACCAGGATGGTGGAAATATCGCTACGACGTGGCACTAGGCACGCTCCATTCGTCCGGTTCGCAAGAGGGTGTCAAATCGATCAAAGAGGTACCGAGCGTCGTGCGGGCCGGGGCCCGCCTCCGGGTGGTACTGCACTGAGAAGCAGCGTTCGGCCGCGGCCGCGACACCTTCAATGACACCGTCGTTGAGGTTGACGTGGCTTACCACTCCCCGCTCGAGGGAGTCGGGCGTAACGGCGTAGTTGTGGTTCTGAGCCGTAATTTCAATGCGGCCGGTCGCCAGGTCGGCGACGGGATGGTTACTGCCGTGGTGCCCGAAGGGCAACTTGTACGTGCTGGCCCCCAACGCCGTCGCGAGCAACTGGTGCCCGAGGCAGATACCGAAGATTGGCACCGTGTCGACGAGGTCACGTACGACCGCTACTTGCGCTCCGAGGGCGGCGGGGTCGCCCGGCCCGTTGGACAAGAACACGCCGTTCGGATCAAGGGCGCGAATGGCGTCGGCGCTGGTGTCCGCTGGCACCACCGTCACGCGAAAGCGCTCGGCGAGTTGGCGGACCATCGTGGTCTTAATGCCGTAGTCGAGGGCAACCACGTGCAGGTCGCCATCCCCGCGGGTGTAGGCCACCGGTGTCGACACCTGGGAGACGAAGTCTGTGGCGTCGGTGCCGACGGCCGTCGCTGCGGCCGCCCGTACCAGGTTCTCGTCGGCGTGTCCGAATGCACCCGGAAGCGCACCGAACTGACGGAGGTGGCGCGTCAGTCGACGCGTGTCAATGCCCACAATCGCCGGAATGCGGTGCTGAATCAGAAGGGCTTCTAGGCCAATAGTGGCCCGCCAGTTGGAGTGCACTGTCGCGAGGTCGCGCACCACGATGCCGCGGCACCAGGGTCGAAGGGCCTCGTCGTCGAGTGGCGTCACGCCGTAGTTACCGATGTGCGGGTAGGTGAAACTGATGATCTGACCGGCGTAGCTGGGGTCGGTGATCACTTCCTGATAGCCGCTGAGGGCAGTATTGAACACGAACTCACCGGTGGTCACACCACTCTCAGCAAGATGGCCAGCGGCGTACCCCTCAAACGTGGTGCCGTCGGCGAGAACCAGAACTGCGGGTGGGCGGATCATTGCAATGCTCCCTCGTGGACGACTAGACGCCCCTTGACGATAGTGCTGCGAACGCGACCCACCAGGGCCCGTCCGTGATACGGCGTATTCGTGGCCCGCGAGTGCAGAGCCGAGCGGTCACCAGTCCAGGTGGCCGATGGATCGAACACCACGAGGTTGGCATCCTCACCCACCATCACGACCCCGCCGTGGGCGCTGAGGCCCACGCGGTGATCATTGGCGCGCAACTGCGCTACGCGGGCCGGACCTCGCGAGAGTAGGTGGAAGAAGGCGACGGGATTTTCACCGAGTGCCTCATTCGTCAGCGCGGCCACGTGCTCCAGACCCAGCATGCCGGCCGGTGCCTCGTCGAAGGCCAAGTCCTTCAGCTCCGGCGTGTGCGGCGCGTGGTCAGTGGCCACCGCATCAATGTCGCCACTCGCCAGCGCTGCCTGCAGGGCAGAGCGGTCACTTTCCGGGCGAAGTGGTGGGTGGACCTTGAACTGGGGGTCGAAGGTGCTGCAGGCATCCTCCGACAGCGTGAAATGATGAGGCGCAACCTCACAGGTGACGTCAAGGCCCTCGGCCCTCGCTGCTCGCACCATGGCCAGCGACGTTGCGGTGGACAGGTGCAAGAAGTGAACGCGGCTACCCGTCAGGCGCACCAGGGCGATGTCACGCTGGACCATAATTTCCTCGGCTACCGGCGAACGACCGGCGAGTCCGAGACGAG
>DAIPLC010000171.1:0-2201 GCA_036769405.1 Acidimicrobiales bacterium | reverse complement strand
GCGGCGGGGGCTGAAGGGGCGGCCCGTGGGGAGCGCGTTCAAGTCAGGTGGCGAAGCCGGGATACCGGGCAGGGCTGGACGCTCGCCGTGCAGTGGTGGGAACGACTTCATGAGGCCCAGGGTGTAGGGGTGGCGCGGCGCGTTGTAGAGCTCCGTCGCGACGGCACGCTCAACAATGTGACCGGCGTACATCACCATGATTTCGTCGGCCAACTCCACCAATAGCGAGAGGTCGTGCGTAATGAAGATCATGGCGAAGCCGAGCTTCTTACGCAGGTCGTAGAGTTCGGAAACAATCTCGCGCTGCGTGACCACGTCAAGTGCCGTGGTGGGTTCGTCCATAATGACCAACTCGGGACGAAGGGCGAGTGCCATCGCAATCATCACGCGCTGACGCTGACCACCGGAAAGCTCGTGCGGGAAACGGTCTAAGCGGTTCGCGTCGAGGCCCACCATGGCGAGCAGTTCGACGGCGCGCGCCTTGCGGTCCGCCTTCGACATTGACTTGTCGTGCGTGCGGAAGACTTCGTCAAATTCCCGGCCAATGCGGCGGAGCGGATTGAGTGCGCTAAGGGCACTCTGGAGCACGATCGAAATGTTCGTCCAGCGCACCGAACGAATGTCGTCCTCGGTGGCGGCCAGCATGTCAAACGCTCGGGTCCCCTCTTGCGTGGGGATGTTAAGCGTGACATCGCCACCAGAGATAACGCCCGGTGCGCGAAGCAGACGGGTCAGACCGTAGACGAGGGTTGACTTCCCCGAACCACTTTCACCGGCTACCCCGAGCACTCGCGAGGTGCCGAGGTTGAAGCTGACATCGGTGACGGCCCGGACTGAGGAGTCGCCGTAGCCGTAGTTGACGCTGAAGTCCTTGACTTCGAGAATGTTGGTCTGGTCGGTCATTGGGCGATTCCCTCTGCGCTCGTCACTGGAATCGTGCTGATTTCGGGGTAGACCGTCACGCGATTAACTGGCGTGAAGCCGAGGCGGGGCCGACGAGCGACGCCGAGCTTGCGGCGACGACGGCCGCTCAGGCCACCGGCGCGAAGACGGGGGTTGATGAATTCGTCGATACCGAAGTTGATCAGCGCGAGACTGGTGCCCACGAGGGCAATGGCGATACCCGGAGGGCCAACCCACCACCACTCGTTGGCGAGCGCAGCATTGTTCGACTGAGCCCAGTAGAGCATGGTGCCCCAGTTCCAGGTGGCCACGTTCGTCAGACCCAGGAAGGCCAAGGTGGTGTACACACCAACGGAGTAGAGGATGGTGAACAGCAGTGACGAGGCGAGGATCGGCAACAGGTTCGGTCCAATCTCCGAGAACATGATGCGCGAGCGGCTCTCACCAATAATGCGGGCCGCTTCGACAAAGTCACGATCGCGCAACGACATGGTTTGCGCCCGCAAGACGCGAGCACCCCAGGCCCAGCCGGTGAGGGCGATGACGAGACCGACTACGAGGGGGTTGGCCTGCTCACCCGAGGGCAAGTAGCTGTTGATAACAATCAGCAGCGGCAGACCGGGGATGGCGAGAAACACGTTCGACAGCAGTGACAGGCCTTCGTCAGTGCGGCCACCGATGTACCCCGCCGCCAAGCCGACCACGATCGACAAGATGGTGGCGACGAAGCCGGCGATGAAACCCACCACCATCGTGGCGCGGCAGCCAACGAGGAGCTGTGACAGAACATCCTGCCCCAACGTGGTGGTACCCAGCCAGTGTTGCCACGATGGCTTCAGGTTGGGAAAGTAGGCACTGGAGCTCGGGTTGTACGGCGCAATCCAGGGACCGATGATGGTCAGCACGATGAACACCAACAGAATGGCGACGCCGATGAGGACCTTCGGGGAGCGGGGAATTTGTATTGATTTCATTAGTGGGCCGTCGCAGTTCGGGTCCGAGGGTCAAGGAGGTAGTACAGCAGGTCAGCCAAGAAGTTGGCGCCCAGCACCGTGAACGTGATGAGCAAGAAAATACCCTGCAGCAGTGGGTAGTCCTCGTTGCCAACGGCCTGCACGAGCAAGTTACCGACACCGGGGTAGTTGAAGATCTGCTCGACCAACAGTGAACCCGACACCAGTAAACCAATGGCCAGGGCAAAGTTGGCCACCGAAGGCAAAATGGCATTGCGGGCCGCGTGGAAGATCACGCGTCGGCGGGGCAGTCCCTTCGCCACGGCCATCAAGACGAAGTCTTCG
>DAIPLC010000046.1:0-9605 GCA_036769405.1 Acidimicrobiales bacterium | reverse complement strand
TCCCGCGAGATCAAATCCTCTCGGATGTCCTCGGGTCGAAGCTGGTTGGATGCCCCGAGGTAGGTCGCCATTGTGCGTTGCGCGTCGGGTGACACAAAAACGTGGCAACGGCCGGTCGCACCCTCTTCGGGGGCGGCGATGGCGAGGTCCAGCTCTGCGCCCAACGACCGCAAGTCGTGGGCGAAGCGGTCACCAAAGGCGTCGCTGGCGACCTTTCCGATATAGCCACAGGTCCCGCCGAGCGCGGCCACGCCGGCGATGGAGTTAGCCACCGAGCCGCCCGACATCTCAATAGTGGGGCCCATGGCGGCGTAGAAGGGATCGAGTTGGTGGTGCTCAATCAAGGTCATCGACGCCTTGACGAGACCGAGGGTGGCGTGGGCGTCAAGGCGATCCTGCGTCACGATGTCGAGAAGAGCGTTGCCAATACCGGTTACCGCCAATCGCGGCGGGGTGGGCTTTGAGCGCAGGGATACGGGCGTTGGCGAATTTGTCACCTGTCGAGCGTAATTGCTCAAACGGATAACGTAGGAAACTATGACACTTGCGACCAATCCTTACCGTCTCGACCGCCGCGTCGTACCCAGCGCGTACCAGATTTCCCTGGCACCCAATCTGGTTGATTTCACTTTCGATGGTCACGTCGACATTGCGGTGACCGTCGAGGAGCCCACGACCACAATCGTGGTGAACGCTCGCGACCTGCAGCTCACGACCGCCATGCTTCGTTCGGGTGACGTTACCTATCTCTCCGCCCCCGCCGTCCTCGACGACCAGTACGAAACGGCCAGTTTCACCTTCACTGAGGAACTGCCGCTCGGTGAGGCCACGCTGTCAATTGACTTCGTCGGTGAACTGAACGACAAACTGACGGGTTTCTACCGCTCCAGCTACACCGACCCCGAGGGTGTCACCCACGCCATCGCCACGACGCAGTTCGAGAACTGCAGCGCTCGTCGCGCCTTCCCGTGCTGGGACGAGCCCGCTTTCAAGGCCACGTACGAGACGACCTTGACCATCGACCCCGCGCTGGCGGCCTTCTCGAACACTCGCGAGGTGGGTCGCACTCCCCTCGAGGATGGCCGCGTCAGCGTCCACTTCGCCCCCACCATGAAGATGTCGACCTACCTGGTGGCCTTCATCGTTGGCCCCTTCGAAACGACCGAGACCGTTGACGTCGACTGCGTGCCACTGCGCATTGTGTACCCGCAGGGTCAGGGGCACCTGACCGAACTGGCGATGGACGCCTCCGCCTTCGGCCTTCGCTGGTTCGCCAACTACTTCGGTATTCCCTACCCGGGTGACAAGGTTGACATGGTCGCCATCCCCGACTTCAACGCGGGCGCCATGGAGAACCTCGGTTGCATCACCTACCGTATGACCGACTTGCTGATCGACCCCGCCACGGCGTCGTTGGCTGAGAAGGAGCGCGTCGCTGGCGTTATTCACCACGAACTCGCCCACATGTGGTTCGGCGACCTGGTCACCATGGAGTGGTGGCAGGGCATTTGGCTAAACGAGGCCTTCGCCACGTTTATGCAGGTGTTGTGCACGAATGCTTACAAGCCCGAGTGGGACATCTTCACCGAGTTCGGCACCGATCGCGACATGGCGTTGGCGGTCGACGGCCTGCACTCAACGCGTCCAATCGAGTACGAAGTGGTCTCCCCCGACGACACCCGCGGCATGTTCGACGTGCTGACGTACGAAAAGGGTGGATCAGTGCTGCGCATGATTGAGCAGTGGTTGGGCACCGAGACGTTCCGTCAGGGTATCCACAACTACCTCGTCAAGCACAGCTACGCCAACACCGTGACCGCGGACCTCTGGGCTGCGCTCGAAGAGGCCTCGGGCGAACCGGTTGGTCGCATCATGGACACCTTCATCCTGCAGGGTGGACACCCGGCCGTCACGCTCGAAAACGGCGTCATTAGCCAGTCACCCTTCATGTTCGCTCCCCGCGCTGGCGCGAGCGCCATCGCTGAGGAGTGGTTGGTCCCGTTCTTCACCCGTCCCTTCGATGGCGGCGAGCCCACTCGCCACTTGCTGGGTACTGAGTCGATCACCGTGGACGGCCCGGTCCTCCTCAACGCCGGTGGCGCGGGTGTCTTCCGCAGCTTCTACGGTGACGCCGAAATTCTCGAGGTCAGCGCGCACCTCAACGAGCTAACGCCCCTCGAGCGCTTCACCGTTATCGCGGACGCCTGGAACGCGTTGCTCGCCGGGTACCGCACGTGGGAGAACTTCCACTCGCTCATTCGCTCGGTTGGTGAGCAGGACGAGCCGCAGGTGTGGGGTGTCATCGCCGAAGCCCTCGACTACGTCAACCGTGCTCTGACGCCGGAGCAGCGCCCCGCGCTGGCCCAAATCACTCGCGACCTGGTCGGTCCCCACTTCGCCCGTCTGGGCTGGGAGCCACTGCCCGGCGAGAGCGAGCGCGTCGGTCAGACGCGTTCGACCATCATCGGTCTGCTGGGTCGCATCGGTGGTGACGAGGCCATTAACGCCGAGGCTCGTCGACGCTTCGAGGCCAATGACGTCTCGGGCAACCTCGCTACCGTTATCTTGCGCCTCGTCGCTGGCGACAACCGTCCCGAGGACTACGCGATCTTCATCGACCGGTACCGCAACGCCGCCACGCCGCAGGAAAAGCAGCGTTACATGCACATGCTCACCGCCTTCGGTGACGAAGCGTTGGCGCTCGACGCCGCCGAGAAGTGCTTCAGCGAGTTCCGTACGCAGGACGCGAACTCAATGCTCGGTCTGCTCTGCGCCAACATGTACTCCGGACCAGCCGTCTGGCGCTACATGGTGGAGCGGTGGAGCGACGCCGACGCCAAGTTCCCACGTGACTCCCGTCACTACTCGACGCGTGGGGTGCGGATGTTCATCACCGACCGGTCCTTCAGTGCCGAGGTTGAGGCCTTCCACCGAGCGCACCCAATCGCGGGTCAGCAGAAGACGGTGGACCAGGCACTCGAGCGGATGAACTTCGGTCTCAACTTCGCCGACGCCATTCGCCTCGCCTTCTAGGCGTCAATCATGAGCGTCACAACATTTTTCGGCATTGTGGCGCTCATGATTGCGCTCGAGTTACCCGACAAGACAATGATTGCCACGGTCGTCATGTCCACGAAGGCCCGACCTCGAAACGTGGCACTCGGTGCCAGCCTCGGTTTTATTGTCCAGATGGGTATCGCCGTAGCGGCGGGCAGCCTCTTGACACTGCTTCCGCACACCCTCAAGGGCATCATTGTCGGGCTCCTGTTTTTAGGTGGGGCCGCCTACTTGTTGCTCGTGAAGGAGAAGGACGAGATCGCCGAGGGTGAGCGTGAGGCCAGTGCTGAGCACCCCTCAACGACGTGGCGAGAAATGCTGACGGCCTTTACGGTGATTTTTGTCGGTGAGTTTGGCGACCTGACTCAGATTCAAGCGGCCACGTTGTCGGGCAAGTACCACCAGCCGCTCGCGGTCTTTTTGGCCTGCAGCCTGGCCATGGTTATCGTCGCCGTGGTTGGCGCGTACGGGGGCAAGGCCCTGCAGCGCATCGTGCCGCTCGAAAAGATTCGTTTCCTGGGCGGGCTCATCTTCCTGGTGCTGGGTATCGTCACCCTGGTCCAACTCCGTCACTGGTGACCGACACCGCCACCCGCTTCGGCATTGCCGAGCGCACCAAGGGGTTCATGCCCGAGGTCGAAGGGCTGGCATTATTCGAATTCGCTCGCCACGTCCGAGGTACCACCTGGCTCGAGCTGGGTGCGTGGTGCGGAAAATCGACGGTCTACCTCGGGGCCGCGGCCGCCATCACCGGCGCCACCGTCTTTAGCCTCGACCACCACCACGGCTCTGAGGAACAGCAAGTGGGGTGGCCCTACTTCGACGAGTCACTCGTCGATCCGACCGACGGTCGCCTCAATACGCTCCCCTCGTGGCAGCGGACCATCGCACTGGCTGATCTCGAGTCCACTGTCGTCGGACTGGTGGGGACCTCGGAAGTCATTGCGCCCCACTTCCATGTGCCCCTCGACCTCCTTTTCCTTGACGGCGGCCACGGTGAGTCCGTCGCGTGGCGGGACTACCGAGACTGGACCCCCAAGGTCATAGTCGGCGGACTCGTCCTCCTCCACGACGTGTTTGCCAACCCCGCGGACGGCGGACGGCCTCCCTACGAGATCTACTGCCACGCCCTGGCGAGCGGTGACTTCATCGCTCGAGGGGCGATCGGTTCACTCCACGCCCTCGAGCGGTGTCGCTGAGCAGACCTCGCAAGTAGTGGGGATTCGCCCCCACGTTCCCGCCTGACGAAACAGTGACGACGCCGGCGAGGTCTGTGCGAGAGCGTCGGCCGCGAGGAGGACCGCCGCCGTGCTGTAGCTCGAGGTCTCGAGAGTGGGGAAGGTCACGCGCTGGGGGTAGACCCAGCCGGTGAGGTACTCCCCCTGCTCGGTGCGGTGTTCTCGGGTGGCGGTCAGCATGGTCATCGCCTCGTCGCGCCGACCCAGTGCGTCGAGAGCGAGTACATACTCCGACGTCTCGGCCGCCGTCACCCAGTCATTCGTCGAAACACAGCGGACGCCGTAGTCGGCGAGGATGAACGTCGAACGACCGTCGGAGAGTCGCTGTTGCGCCGCGTCACCTCGGACGACGCCGCTCAAGATCGGGTAGTACCAGTCCATGGCAAAGTGGGGCTTTGGTGCGAAGGATGCTTCGTGGGTCGCGATGGCGTGGCCGAGTCTCCCGATCGCGCTTCGCCACGCGGGACGGTCGTGCCCGAGGTCGTCGGCGATGCGCAACGCACACTCGAGTGATAGGAACAGAGACGACGATCCCGTGAGGAGTGCGTAGGACTCGACGACGCCTCGTCCGTCGTAGGACCAGGCCACGGTGCCGTCAGCCCGCTGCGCTCGCAGTACAAAATCGATGGCGCGCTCCACCATTGGCCACCACGAAGCGACCGTGTCACGAGCGCCGGTCGCCGCGGCGTAGTGCCACACGCCGGTCGCTACATAGGCACAGACGTTGGTGTCGAGGCGGCGCGAGGATACCCACTCCCCCACGTAGTAGTTGAACCAGCTACCGTCGCGGCGCTGGTGAGTCGCGAGCCAATCGAACGCGGCGCGCGCGGCATCGAGATGGCCGGTGGCGGTGAGGGCCATAGCCGCCTCGACGTGATTCCACGGGTCCCCGTGGCCACCCGGGAACCAAGCGATGAGTCCGTTAGCGTGCTGCACGCGCAGCAAGTGCTCCGCACTTCGTGCCACGTCGTCGCTCGTGAGGACACCCTCGAGTCCGGGGTGACTCACCGTGACGCCGGTTTCGTGCAATAGACCACGAGTGACTTACCGAGAAGTGGATTGAGTAAGCCCTCGGTCCAGCGAGTGGTGCGAGGAGCCTTCATGATGTCCCACACGAGGAGGCGGTGGTACTGACGAACGAACCAGTTTTGGTCATTCGTCGTACCCACCGCGCACTTCAGCCACCAGTAGGGACTGTGGAGCGCGTGCGCGTGGTGTGACGACGTGACCACGAGACCGGCGTCGCGGAGACGGGCGCGGAGAACACGCTGGCGGTAGATACGGATATGGCCACCGGGGACCGAGTGGTACGCCTCCGAGAGCCACCAATTCACACGCTCGGGGAAGAAGCGAGGGACGGTCACGACGAGCGTGCCCCCAGGGCGCAAGACGCGAACAATGTCACGTAACACTGTCGCGTCATCGGGAATGTGTTCGAGCACCTCCGAACAAATGATGTGATCGAACGCGTTATCGGGAAACGGCAAGTGGTGGGCATCACCCACTACCGCACTGGCCAATGTCCGTGTAGCGTCAAACTCGCCCTCGAGCGCCATCGCGGCCAACATGCCCTGCACGCCGACAATTTCGTCACGACCAGCATCGAGGGCGACCACGTTCGCACCCTCACGAGCCAGCGCAAAGGCGTGGCGACCAAAGCCACAGCCGAGGTCGAGAACGCGGGCATCGTTGAGGGGTTGAAGTCGATTAAGGCGCACCGTAAGCATTAGTTGAAGGCCACCGCATCGGGCAGTGCGTCGCCCCTAAGGACGGCGTCGTAACACGCCGCGGTCCCCCGCGCCGTAACCTGCCACGTGAACCGTTCCATTACCCGCGCGCGGCCAGCCGCGCCCATCCGACGGCGCCGTTCGGGGTCGTCGAGCAAGGTCGCAATCGCGGCCGCCAACGCGTCGGCGTCACCCGGACTCACCAGCAGGGCCGCGTCGGGGCCGACGACTTCGGGGATAGCGCCGCCGGTGGTGGCAACGACGGCCACGCCGCAGGCCATGGCCTCGATGGCGGGCAGGGAGAACCCCTCGTACAAACTCGGGACCACCGCGACGGCGGCCTCCCCGTAAAGGCGGGCCATCTCTTCGTCGCTCACCCCCGACACCGTGGTCACGACGTCGGTCAAGCCGAGACGCGCAATGGCCTGCGCCACGGGGCCGTCAGGCTTCGGTCGCCCGATGATGACGAGCTCTATCGCTCGGTGCTCCCGCAACTTCGCGGCTGCTTCCAGGAGAGGCACGAGACCCTTCATGGCGACGTCGGAACTCGTCGTCACCATCAGTCGATGGGGGCGACTAACCACATCGTCGTAGGGTCGAAAGACGTCGTGATCAACACCCACTGGGACTACCGTCAATCGTTCAAGGGCGACGCCCATCTGTTGGTGAATATCGACGCGGGAATTATGCGACACCGTAAGGACCGCTGGAAGTTGTTGGACCACCCGGATTTGCATACGCAAAAAGCCGTACCAACGACGGACCCCATAGCGCTCTAACCACGTTGTCGCATGAGCGTGCGCAATGGCGCGGTCCACGGTAATTGGGTGGTGGAGCGTTTCAAGAACCGGCCACCCTTCGTACGAGAGATCAAGGATCCCCGTGGCCAAGCATTGGTTGTCGTGGATGATGTCAAAGTCGTCGCGGCGAGTCCGCAGCAGTTTCTTGACTCGCATACCAAAGGTCCACGGTTCGGCAAAACCACCCGCTCGAAGCGTCAAGAACTCCACAATGTCGGCCCACGTACGAAACTCCGAGAGCGCTGGAGTGCGAAAGGGATCAGGCTCCCGGTAGAGGTCGAGCCCGGGAACCGGCGTAAAGCCGACGCCCTCATCCAACTCGGGCCACGGACCCCCGGCGAAGACTTCGACGCTGTGCCCCAGCGCCACCAATTCACGCGTGAGGTGACGGGTGTACACGCCCTGCCCACCGACGCGAGGGTTACCGCGATACACCAAAAAGGCGATCCGCAGCCCCCCGGGTGCGGCGGGAGCCGGAGCTCGGCGTGGCGGAAGGTCAAGGGCGCGCGTTCGGTCGGTCGAGGCTCGATGCCGAGCGACCCAGCCCCCAGTGCGCAGCGCCACGTCGTTGTTTCCTTTAGTTCGTTGTCGTCTCGGCATCGCAGCGTGAAACCCGTAGTACCAAGATACGAGATTTCGCAGTCAGGATTTACCGAATAGGCATGTCGGTGAGCGACACGTTCATCGCCGTCTGCACCTTCAGGTGGAGGCCATCCTCATACCGGCGCAGGCCCGTCAGAGGACCGAAGGCGGGGTTCCAGAAGACCGACTGACCAAAGACGCACGTCCAGTGCGCCACCACGAATGTGGTTACCGAGTCCTCGAGCACAATCCATCCACGCTGGTGGGCTCCGTCGAGGTACGTCGCGAGTTCCACGAGGCCCTTGGCCTGGAGTTCGCGCATGCGGACGTCCTCGGGGGCCGACTCACGGAAGTGTGTCATCAAGGGGGCGAGTCGGTGCACTTCTTGCGCGATTGGAATAGACCAACTGTGGGCGAGGAAGGCTTCGAGACCGGCGACAAAGCCAGTCTCATTTTCGGTTTCGAGGCCCTCGCGCATCGCCGCCATCGAGGGCTCAAAACTCTCGACAAAGGACACGAGGGACACGAAGACGGCCTCCACCACGACTTCCGCCAACGATTTGAAGTGATAGTAGAGCGTGGGGACGGCAACATTGGCCCGTCGCGCGACATCGCTCACGCGGATCCGGTGGAGCTCACTCTCTTCGAGCATGCCGACCATCACGGAAACAATGTTCCGCTTTGTTTCAAGTACGGCGTCGGAGGAGTTAGGCGGCACGAGCCACTCCCCAGCGTTTGGTCGAGTCTGTTGAGGAAAAAGGACTCAGAGGCACGTTAGAGCGAACGGTACCGGGGAACGTAGCCACCCACGCCGAGCGACACGGACTCTTCAACATCCATTGATTCGTCAACGCCGCCGATAACTTCGGTGACCCACGACAGACGATCGGTCAAAATACGAGTAACGCCACCCTGCAGGGTGTCGGAGGAAATTGCGCAGCTGGAGCAAGCGCCGCCCAGCTGAACCTCAACCACACCGGTGTCGACATCGGCACGCACCAGCACGAGGTCACCGCCGTCGGCCTGCACCGCGGGTCGCATCAAATCCAGCAGGCTGTGCAGTGCTTTGAGGCGGGAGGCGCGTTCGGCTTCAGTAAGTTCCATTGTTCCAGTCTGCCGTATGGCCGCTGGTCCGTGACATTTTGCTACGAACGAAATTCTTCAATGGCTTCGTCGAAACTACGAAGTGCGCGGGGACCCCACGCGGTAGCGGGCCCTCCATTCATCATGATGGCCACCCCGAGGGCCTCGGCCACCGCTTGACGAGACACGCCTTCGCGAGCGCAACTCCGGGAGTGGGCCACAATGCAGCCATCACACTCGCGAGTCACGGCAATGACCAGCGCCAGCAGACTCTTCGTCGACAGTGGTAACTCCCCCGGTGCCAAGGCCGCGCGGGAGAGTTCGGCGTAGCCGCGCATGACGTCGGGAATGAGAGCACGGAGTTCTTTCGCCGGTTCGCGAAGTTCCTCGCGTACCTCGTGTGCGTGTTCCATGGCGTACCCCTTCGACGTATCTCCCGCGCCTCTTAGAATAGAGGTATGAACGTCATCGACACCTTGCTCGCCAATAACGTCACCTACGTGGCTGGTCACGGCCACCGCGAACTTCCCACTGCACCACAGCTGCACTTGGCCGTATTAACGTGCATGGATTCGCGACTTGACCTCTTTGGGGCCCTCGGTCTTGACCTCGGCGAGGCGCACCTCATTCGCAACGCCGGCGGCCTGGCCAGCGATGACGCGATTCGGTCACTCCTCCTCAGCCAACGCCTGCTGGGCACTACCTCGATCATGGTGATTCACCACACTCGCTGCGGCCTCGAGACGTTCGTCGAGGAGGAGCTACAAGCGGACCTTGAGGAGACCTTCGGCCTTCGCCCCCCATTCGTCCTCGGTGCCTACGACGACGTGGTGCAGAGCGTGGTCGACACCGTGGCCACACTTCGCGAAAGTCCGTTCATCAACAGCAACGACGTACGGGGCTTCGTCTTTGACGTCGACGACGCGATTTTGACTGAAGTCGGACTCTAAGTCCGATCCACCATCAACCGAAGCGGCCGTTGGTGTAGTCCACCGTGCGGGGGTCCTTCGGGTCAGTGAAGATCTTCTCCGTGGTGTCGAACTCGATAAGTTCACCGGCGCGGTCGTCGCCCATCAGCAAGAAGGCGCAGTCGTCCGAGATACGTGAGGCCTGCTACA
>DAIPLC010000045.1:0-9720 GCA_036769405.1 Acidimicrobiales bacterium | reverse complement strand
CGCTGACCGGGTACGCCGTTCGCTACTCGACCGATGGAATCAGCTGGACTACCGCGACGATGTGCACGGGCCTCACGACGAGTTGCGTGGTCACCGGCCTCACGAACGCAGTTCCCTATACCTTCGAAGTCGACGCCACCAACGCCGCAACGCTGACGAGTGACTGGTCGGCCGGTTCCAACTACGCGACGCCCTACACCGTGCCGAACGCACCAGCGACCGCCAGCGCAACCTCGTATCACAGTGGTACCTCTACGGTGAGCTGGACCGTTCCCACGTTCGACGGGGGATCAACCATCACCGGTTACACCGTGAGCATTAGCCCATCGACTGGCATCACGGTCCCTGCCGCATGCATCAACACAACGAATTTGTCGTGCACCTTCACTGGTCTAACGAACGGTACGACGTACACCTTCAGCGTGGTAGCGACCAACGCTGCTGGCTCGAGCACCGCGACCACGACCTCGGCCGTCCCCGCGGCCGCACCCGCCGCACCCGCCACAGTGACGCCGGTCTCGTACCAAAACCAGCAAGTAACCGTTAACTGGACCGCACCGTCAACGACAAATGGTGACGCCGTCACCGGCTACAGCGTTACGGTCTCGCCCTCGACGGGCATCACGATTCCGGCAGCGTGCACCAACACGCTGAACCTCAGCTGTGTGATTACCGGTCTGACCAACGGTTCGACGTACACCTTCAGCGTTACCGCCACCAACCACGCGGGCACTTCACCGGCCACGACCGGTACGGCTATTCCGGCCACCACGGCCAGCGCCCCTGCGACGGTGTCGGCGACCTCCGGTGAAAACACCCAATCGACGATTACCTGGAGTTCATCGACGAGTGATGGGGGGGCGGCGATCGCGTCCTACCTGATCACCCAGCAGGGCACCTCGATGTCGTGGACCGTGGCCGCTTCAGCTACCAGCTACACCATTACCGGTTTGACCAACGGTGCGAGTTACACCTTCCGGGTTGCGGCCGTCAACGCCGCCGGTACTGGCACCGCCACGGCAGCGAGCGCCATCGTGCCCCTGGGTACGCCAACGACCCCGACAATCTCGAACGCTCCAACGAACGCCCAATACGGCCAGTCCTTCACGGCCACCGTCGCCACCACCGGTGACGGCACCAAGTCGGTGACGTCAACCACAACAAATGTCTGCACCACGTCCAGCATGGTCATCAAGTTCGTGAGTATCGGCACCTGTACGTTGACGGTTGCCGTGACGCAGGGTGCCACCTTCCACAGCGGCACCAATACGCAGTCGATCAGCGTGGCGGTGGCGCCGATGACCGTGACGGTCACCACGCCCAACGTCACCTACGGTACGGCGGTTGCTCCGTCCTACAGCGCCCCCGCGCTCGTAAGCCCGGACGCCCTCGTCGTGACCTACACCTACGTCGGCGTCAGTCCCACCATCTACAACTCGACCACCGCGCCGACCCAGGCTGGTTCGTACACCGTGACACCGTCGGAGACCTTCTCGACCGGCACGGCATCGAACTACCAGATCACCAACACGGCCGAAACCCTGGTCATCGCCCAGAAGGCTCTGACCATCACGACCACTACGCCGAACGTGACCTACGGCACCGCCATCACCCCGTCGTACAGTGCTCCAGCGCTGGTGAGTCCAGACGCCGTTACTGTTACCTACACCTACGTTGGTGTGTCGCCCGTGGTCTACAACTCGACCACTGCTCCCACGCAGGCCGGTAGCTACACGGTGACGCCGTCGGAAACCTTCTCGACGGGAACGGCCGCGAACTACGTCATCACCAATACGCCCAAGACCTTGGTCATTGCCCAGAAGGCCCTGAGTGTTGCGGCCTCGAGCACCTCGGTGGTCTACGGTTCGGCCGTACCAACGGTGACGCCCACCTACAGCGGCTTCATCACCGGTGAATCGACGAGCAATCTGACCGGCACAACGACGTGTGCATCGGGGACGACCAGCACGAGTCACGTGGGTGTCTACGTCTCCACCTGCACTGGTGTTACCTCGAGTAACTACGCCATCACCTTTGTTCCCGGTACGACGACCATCACCAAGGCCCCACTGACCATCACGGCCTCCGCCGCGGTGTCGGGTACGACCCAGGTCGCGGCGACCCAGGTGTACGGTGCTGCCGCACCAACGATCATCGCGCTCTACTCCGGCTTCGTCTTGACCGACACGTCGCGCAACCTGAGCCTGCTCCCCGTCTGTATCTCCGGCACCACCTCGGCCTCGCACGTCGGCACCTACACGGCTTCGTGCGGCAGTGCCCAGTCCGGTGACTACAGCTTCACCTACGTCACCGACACCACGTCGGTCACCATGGCACCCCTCGTCATCACGGCATCCAGCGTCACCCAGCCGTACTTGTCGACGCCACCAACGATTACGCCGAACTACACCGGTTTTGTCAACGGTGACGGCGCATCGAGTCTCACGACGCAGCCCACGTGCTCGTCAACCTCGACGAGCACCAGCCTGGTGAGCGCGAACCCCTTCGTCTCAAGCTGTTCTGGTGCGACGGCTCACGACTACTCAATTACCTACGTGGCCGGTGTAGTGACCATTGCACCAATCGCCCCGACGACGCCGCGCATCACCAACCTGGCCGTCAACGCGCTCTACGGTGGGTCCTTCACACCCTCGATTGACTCCAACAGTGACGGGGCCACTTCGGCCGTGTCAACGACGCCACTCGTTTGCACGGTGAGCCTCGCCACCGACCTCGTGAGCTTCGTGGGTCCGGGTACCTGTTCACTGTCGGCCCGCAGTGCGGCCGGTTCGAACTACGTCGCAGCCACGGGTGCCATCCAGACTTTCGTTATCGCGAAGGCCCCGCTGACGGTAACTGGCCCGAGCGCCACCATCATCATTGGTTCGTCAGCTCCCGCCATGACCCCGATCTACACCGGCCTCGTCGCTGGTGACACGGCCGCGGCCCTCACCACCCGCGCGACGTGCTCGACCTACGCGAGCTCCTACGTGGGCACGGGCGTGTACCCCACGACGTGTACGGGTGCCACGTCACCCAACTACGCCATCACCTTCGTGGCGGGCGCGGTGACCATCATCCTCGATACCCCAACCACACCGGTGATCACCAACTTGCCGCTGATTGACGCCGTAGGTAACACCTACACGCCCAAGGTCAGCACCAACGGTGACGGCGCCAAGGGCATTATTTCAATTACGCCCGCCGTGTGCTCCGTCGCCGGTGGGTCGGTGACCTACCTCCTCGTTGGTACCTGCACCCTGAAGGCCACCGTTGGGGTCGGGGCTCACTACAACACTGCGACCGGCCTCGAACAGAGCATCCCGGTGAGTAACCCCTTGACCAAGGCGGACCTCGTCTACGCCGTCACCAACTGGTGGATCGGTGGCTACCAGAGTTCGGTCACCTTGACCAACAACGCCACTATCAACGTGGGTAGTGCGGCGCACCCGTGGCAGTTCTCGTTCGTCTTGCCGACTGGGACGACGCTCGCCAACCTCTGGGGCGCCTCTGACGTAACGGTCCCAACCACTGGCGGCACGCTCGTCACGGTAACGGGACCGAGCTACTTCCCACTGCTGCACCCCGGCGATTCGTACCAAATTGGTTTCACCACGACGGGCAACGCCGACGCCGGTACCTGTGTCATGGGTGGCCAAGGCTGCTCGATGCCGTCACCCCTGATTCCCGCCATCACGACGGCGAACGTGACCTACCGCGTGGCCAGCTGGGCCCCCGCGGGTTATCAGGCCGCCTTCACCATTATCAACCCCACCTCGGCGCCGGTTGGCACCGTGGCCGCCCCGTGGCGCCTCCAGTTCGTGTTGCCCACCGGCACCACTCTGGCGTCAAGCTGGGGTGCGACCACCACGACGGCTCCCACCGTCGGTGGCACCCTCGTGACGATGACGGCACCAGTGTCGGCACCGTTCATCGCCGCTGGCATGTCGGTTTCCGCCGGCTTCACCACGACGGGATCGGGCGCGGCCACGGGTTGTGTCATGGGTGGTCAGTCGTGTGAGACCTCACCGAGTGCGCCGAGCAACGCCACGGCTGTCGCCGCGCCGGCCAGCGTCACCGTGTCGTGGACGCCATCGGCCACCTCCGGAGCCTCCACGGTGACCTCGTACGAAGTCACCACCGTTGGCTCGTCGCAGAGCTGCACGGTGAGTGCTGGCGCCGGCGATCACTGCACCGTCATTGGTCTCGTCAACGGTACGGCCTACACCTTCCAGGTACGGGCAATCAACGGTCTCGGGGTATCGAGTTCACTGTCGGCACCTTCCGCAGCGGTGACGCCGTTTGGTGCACCGGACAGTCCCACCGGCGTAAACGCACTTCCCGGTGATGGCCAGTCGGTTATTACCTGGTCGGCTCCGTCGGGTCTCGGTGGTTCGACCATCGCCGGCTACACCGTGACGGCCTCACCCGCGGTGGCCGCTCCAGCGTCGTGCATCAATACCAGTGCGCTCACGTGTACCTTTACCGGTCTTACCAACGGTGTCAGCTACACCTTCACCGTCACCGCTACGACGGCGGCCGGCTTCACGAGTTCGGCCTCGTCGAGCTCGAATGTCACTCAGCCCCTCACGGCGCCATCCGCCCCCACCAACGTGGCGGCGACGGCGAGTAGTGGCCAGGCCACCGTGACGTGGACGGCCTCAACCGGTGGCGGGTCGGCAGTGGCCACCTACGTGGTGACGGCTGCCCCCGGTGGCATCAACTGCACCGCTTCACAGGCGCACGGCACCACGACCTCTTGCACGCTGACGGGCCTGATCAATGGCGTGGCCTACACCTTCACGGTGCAGGCCATCACGACGGACCAGCGCACGAGTGCGCTCTCAACTTCGTCCGCCGCGGTCACGCCACTCGGCGCCCCGAGTGCGCCGGCCTACGTGCACGCCGTTGAGGGAAACGGGCAGGCCACCATCTTCTGGACCGTGCCGGTCAACACCGGTGGATCGTCAAGCATCCGCTACACCGTCAGTGCGCTCCCATCGGTGACCATCCCGGTCTCGTGCCAGTTGACCACCGCCACCAGTTGTGTGGTGACGGGTCTGACGAACGGCGCGAGCTACACCTTCACCGTGACCGCGACGACCGCGGGTGGCACGAGTGTGGCCTCACCGGCCTCGAAGGCCGTGTCGCCTCAGGGCACCAACCAGAGCGGGTCGCTGCACTACCTCTTCGTCAAGACCATGCTTAGTCGCACCAGTTACCAGGGCCACTTCACCATTTCGAACCCCACCAGCTCGGCCATCGGCACCCGCGTGCTGCCCTGGTCCTTCAGTTTCAAGTTGCCCTCGGGCACGACGCTGTCGAGTTTCTGGGGTGCGAACTACACCAGCAGTACCTCCGGTGGTGTGACAACGGTTGTCGTCACGGCCATGAAGTCCTCACCAAGTGTCGCCCCGGGCAAGCACGTGGTGGTGTACTTCACGACCAGGGGTAAGGGTGCAGCGTTTAGCTGCATCGCTGGCGGCAACGCCTGCGCCGCGCACTAGCCGTGAACGCCCGACGTTCCCGAGGTTTAGGCCTCGGGGGCGTCGGGACCGTTGGCCTCAATGTCGGCGCGAACTTCGTCCATGTCTAGGGCGAGCGCCTGCGTCATAAGGTCGCGCAAAGCCGCCTCGGGTAGGGCGCCGGCCTGGGAAAAGATCACAATCTGCTCACGGATAATCATCAACGTGGGAATTGACTGGATGGCGAACGACGCGGCGAGGGCTTGCTGATCCTCGGTGTCGATTTTGCCGAAGACGGCATTAGGAAAGTCGTCGGACACCGTCTCAAAGATTGGTCCGAAGGTGCGGCACGGGCCACACCACTCGGCCCAGAAGTCGAGGAGCACGAGGTCGTTGGCCTCGATGATGGTCTCGAGGGTCTCAGCGGTAACGGTAACGGTGGCCATGGCGGCGTCCTCTCTGGCGTGTGCGATGTCGCAGAACGTCGAAACTACCTTAGGGTTTTTGAGCCGACCCACCGACTCGTGGTTTCTTCAGGCGCGACGAAGTGGGAAAATAGTGACCGCAACGGGCTCTCCCGCCAAAACGTGCGGCGCACCACTCACCATGAAACCGGCGGCGGCCACCGTTTCGGTGACCACTTGATCGATGGTTGCCGTTCGGACCCGCCAAGGCTGGTGCTGTAGTTCACCCCGGTAGAGGTGTCCACGACTGAGGGTGTAGAGGGCGTAGCGCTCGACGAGGAATTGCTCGAGACCGGGGCTCGCCGGCCGCGTGGGTTCGTCGACGAGGGTTACGTCGAGGACGGCGCGGGCGCCGTCCCCGTGACGCTGGCTGCGCCACCGGCGAGACTCGTTCGCCCCCTGGTAGGACGTTGCCGCATGTCGGTAGGGGAGCCCGAAGGCAATGTTGGCCGTCTTGACGGCCAGCCATCGGTCGGCGTCGAGGGTGCAGAACCACACACCGGTCTTGCCATCGGGCCCCTTGGCGTAGGTGCGAACGTTGACTTCCCCAAAATTGTGCGTGCTGGCGAGCCCCGTGAGGGCACCAAAGGGACCAGCGAGACGAAGATCGCGCATAGCGAAGGGGATGAGTCCGACCCAAGCCTGGCCCTCGTACAGGTCGGGGGTCAGCCCAGTGGGGAGCAGGTCAGCGACGACCGCTGGGTCGACGGCCCAGTGGCACCACACGATGTCCGACCACGTCTGTCGAAGCAACGGCACACGACGACTGACGACCGGTGGGGTGGCGGCAGAGGGGAGGGCGCAGCTGGCGTCGAGGAGGTGGAGTCGAACGAGCAGGCGCGAAATCGCAATCCGGTTCGCGGCAATCGTTCGGTAAAGTCCGTCATTCATCGATTGGACGAGGGGGACACGGTTGCCGAGGAGGGCGAGTCGACCCAGTCGACCCCACAGTCCGGGGAGCGCACTAAGTGCGGTCGCGACGGCCGTTGAGCACGTGGTGGTGTCGTTACCGCGACGGACCACGACTGACGTGGCGAAGGGCTGATCGTCGCGGTCGACCCACGTGCATGTCGACGAGGGGTAGCAGTTGAGTTGCCGATGACGGTCCCGTCGTTCTAGCCACTCGACGCTGGCACGACACAGGCCGCAGTCACCGTCGTAGACAACTTCGATCGGGGAGGTGGTTGACACGCACCCAGCGTAGGGAGGTAAGCACCATCTGCAGTCGGGCCGTTCCTCGCCATGCGCGAACAATGCCCGAAGTCGCCCCTGCCGAGCGACGTGAATTCTCTAAATTGTCGAGGTGGCATCTTCCCTCACACGCCGGCAGTTCTTGGGTGCGGTGCTGGCCACTTCCACCCCGTTCGCTCTTCCTCGACAACTCCGCCCTCGGGCAACGCCCGCACTGCGGGGCACTCTCGTGTCGCGATGGGGGAAGGATCCCTTTGCTCTCGGAAGCTACGCCACCCTTCGACCCGGCAGTACCTGGAGCGCTTTGTCATCCGCGACCCGCGTGGCGCGAGGACGTTTCGTGCTGGCGGGGGAGGCCTTCGACCTCCGCCACCCGGGAACGGTGCACGGGGCCATAGCGAATGGGCGAAACGGGGCAGTGGCACTGGCCTCGGCCGGCACGCTGCGTCCCGGTGACCACGTCGCGGTGGTGGGGGCCGGTGTTGCGGGCCTTAGTGCGGCCAACTATTTGCAACACGCGGGGTACCGAGTGACAGTGCTGGAAGGGCGAAGTCGGGTTGGCGGGAGGATCTGGACTGACCGCACGCACGGTGTGCCACTGGAGTATGGCGCGGCCTGGGTTCACGGCCTTTCGGGTAATCCGCTCACGGCAATGGTGCGGGCCCAGGGCCTCACGCTCGTGCCAACGAACTACGACGATGAAGCCGTGGTTACGGAAAACGGGCGTGTGGTGTCGAAGGCCACGGTGGGTGCTGCTCAAGCGGCGGTGTGGCATGCGGTGGCGAAAGCGCAGCAGATGGGTGACGATTCGTGGAGTCTGGCGCGGGGGCTCGCCGCGGTCGGGTATCCCACCACTGCGATAGCCCAATGGGCATTGACCACTGAAATAGTTCAGGAATACGCCGACGACAACGTGAACCTGAGTCTCGATTGGTTCAACAACGATGCGCCGTTGATTGGTGGCGACGCCATGGTGGCCGGGGGCTTTGATCGAGTGCCACAAGCCATGGCCCGTGAGTGCACCGTTCGGTTGTCCACCGCCGTGAGGTATATTCGCCCGCGTGGCGGCGCCGTCGAAGTTGCCACGGCGGCGAGCGCACTCATCGTCGACGGTGTCGTGCTGACGGTACCAGTCGGCGTGTTGCACGCTGGTACCTGTGTCGTTGACTGGGCCGGTCTCGGTGCCCTCGCGCAGCGACGGGCCCTTGACTCATTCGCTATGGGCGATCTCGAGCGGGTCGCCCTGCTCTACGACCAAGCTTTCTGGGCTCGGCAACAAGTGTTCGGGCTTGTCGGTACGCCACGTGGGCGCTTCGCCGAAGCGTACGATGTGACGCAGGTTGTTGGGCGTCCCGCAATCGAGTTTTTCTCGGCGGGCGTGGCGGCCCGTTCGCTACCCACGAGCGACGCAGCGGTCGTGGCTGAGGCGAGCGCCCTCGCCGCACTACTGCCTCGTCGCTAGAGCAGTTGTCCCTTCGAGAAGTCGTGCAAGATCTCTCGGGCGGCGCGGATGCCTTCTTGGGCGCCGCCTTCCATATACCCCTGGTAGCCAGTGGAGCAGTGTTCACCCGCGAAGTGGCAACGTCCTTGGCGCACCCCCTCGTAGCCGGCGAAGGCGCTGTACTGGCCAACTTTCCAGCAAGCGTAACTGCCACGAAGATTGGGGTCACTCCAGGGCGTCGATAGGGTGGCCCGGCCGTTGAAGTGAGCCGGAATGCCAGGGAATACACGGCCGACTGTCGCGAGCGTGGACTGGACGTGGTGGGCGATGCCGCTCGTCGCGTACGGGGTGGAAGCACGAAGGGCGGTGCCGTTGCGGCCACCGGTGTAGGCGGTCAAAATGCCGGTCTCCCCCTGGCGCCCTCGGGTCGAGTCCCACACGTTCTGAACGTCGAGGTCGCTATAGAAGGTGCCGTCGGTGTGACCCCACGGGCCAGTGGCCGTCCAGGGACGTCCGTCAAACTGCATCATCAGCTTGGAGTTGGTGCCGTACCCGAGTTCGGTAATGGCGGTCTGCTTACGGGTGTCGAAGCCGGCGTCGCGAAAGTCCAGTCGGCGCAGGACGCTGAAGGGAATGGTCATGATCACGCGGTCCGCCACCACGGTGGTCGATGACGTGGGCGAGGCGAAGGTCAGGTCGTAGGACCCGTCGGATCGCTTGGCGATGCGCTCGAGCCGATGGCTCGTACGCACCTGTGCTGCGCCGAGGTGATTCGCTATCGCGCGGGGTAGCCGTTCGTTGCCACCGAGAATGCCGTACCGCTGGTCGGACTGACCGTAGATAGAGACGGTGCTGCTGCCAGCCGGTTGGTACGGCAGGATACTGACCAGATTAAGCGAACTCTGTTCGCGGGTGTCGAGGCCGAGTTCTTGGTTGTAGGCCGAGTCGAGCAGCGCACCGAGCTGCGAGGCGTGACCACCAGGGACGTAGGTGTCAATCCAGTGCCACAGGCTCGTGGCGTCGAGGGCTCGTCCCGCGGCGTTCAGCGTGTCGTACGTGAGACCGTCACCAATCGCCGCGAGCTGCTTGTTGAGCGTGGCGAGCACCGGGCGAAAATCCGAAGCGAACTGTTGCTGGGTGTAGTAGCGACCGTGAAGGT
>DAIPLC010000044.1:7065-9795 GCA_036769405.1 Acidimicrobiales bacterium | reverse complement strand
AAACGCGCTCGTCGTGCTCGACGACGCCGACGTCGATGCGGCGGTCACCGTGGCGATCGAGGGCATGTTTTACAACAACGGCATGGCCTGTACGTCGACCTCACGACTCGTGGTGCACGACTCCCTCTACGAGGAGTTCGCCGCGAAGTTCGTGGCCGCGGCTCGGACGTTGGTGGTGGGTGAACCCCTGGATCCCTCGACGGATATTGGACCCTTGGTCGATCGCCGGCAGCAGGATCGTGTCGAAGGCTACGTGGCGACGACCAAAGCTGAGGGGGCCACGCTGCTCTTCGAGGCCACCATCCCTGACCATGTTGATTCGGCGGGTTTCTGGGTAGCGCCTCGAATCTTTGGTGATGTGACCAGCGCGATGACTATTGCTCACGAAGAGGTATTTGGTCCGGTGGCTGCGCTGATGCGGTACACGACCGTCGAAGAGGCTATTGCTCTCGTCAACGACACGGAATACGGCTTGACTGCGGCCATCTGCACGAGTGACGAACGTCGGGCGACCGCCATGGCGCCACAGCTGGAAGTCGGCATGGTGTTCATCAACCAGTACACCCGGCGGACTTTCATTGGCTCACCCTTCGGTGGCGTCAAGGGATCGGGCTTCGGTCGTGAGTACAGCGCTGAGACGCTCTTCGAATTTGTTCGAGCGAAGAACGTTCGTTATCCCTCCGGCCACGGGGTCATGCCGACGTGGCCACCCCGCTGATGACGCCAATACGAATTGGCACGTTTACCCGTTCGGTACTGATCGACATTGCGCGTGACCATGGTTATTTCACGGAGGTCGGTCTCGCCGTAGAGGAAGTAAGTGTCGCCTCCTCGCCCGCCCAGTTTTCTCAACTGTTGGCGGGTGAACTCGATCTCGTGCTGACGGGCCCCGACAACGTCGTGGCGTATCAGTTTGTGGAGGACAATCCTCTTGGACAGTTGATCGACCTCACTATCTACTCGGCCATTGACCGCGGTCTTGGTCTTGGACTGTGGCTCGGGCCTGGGCGAACGGCAGCTGACCTACGGCTCCAGAATTTTGGTGTCGACGTGGCCACGTCCGGCTTCGCCTTCGTGGGCTTCGCCCTGGCCGAACGGGCTGGCGTCGCGCGCGAGGAACTCACCGTTGTCGCGCTCGGCTCAACGCCCAAGCGCGTGACGGCGTTAGCCGAGGGTGCTTGCGCCGCCACGGTGCTCAACGCATCGAACGAACTACGCGCCGAAGCGTTCGGTGCGACGTGCGCGGGCGTGGTCGGTGATCTCGGACCGTACGTCGGCACCGTACTGGCTGGCCGGCGAGGCGAGCATGTGGCGTCGGCGCGACAACTCCGTGACGCGCTGCTGCGGGCCAGTGCCTTTCTCGCTTCGGACGATAACACCACTGAGGCGCTGGCGCGTTGTCAGCAGGTACTCGGTCTCGATGACGAGCAGGCCCGCGCGCACCTTGCGGTGATGCGCAGTCATGCTGATGGTGTTATCACGAATGGTCG
Source organism: Acidimicrobiales bacterium (assembly GCA_036769405.1). GTDB lineage: Bacteria > Actinomycetota > Acidimicrobiia > Acidimicrobiales > RAAP-2 > RAAP-2. The sequence goes on along the minus strand of DAIPLC010000044.1, from coordinate 8,305 downwards.
TTGCGATCGCACCTCGCTGGCGACGGTACTCACCCTCCGTGGTCGCTACCTCGGGTTGCCCGCCGACGCCACGGTCGAGGCGTTCGCGGGGTTGGTCGACGCTGGGTACGTGGAGTGATTTCGTCTCAAATTGCCTAGGCTGGTTGCGTGTTTCCCTTTGAACGTCCACGTCGTCTCCGTCGTACTGCGGCTTTGCGACGTCTTGTCGCTGAAACGACCCTTTCGCCACGCCACCTGATTGCGCCCCTGTTCGTAGCGGAGGGTCACGATGAGCCGCACCCGATTTTGTCGCTACCTGGGCAGTTCCAGCACACGCTGGCATCATTGACCACCGAAGTGCGCCGTCTCCATGACTTGGGAGTCGGTGGCGTTATTTTGTTCGGGCTTCCCTCCACCAAGGATGCGATTGGTTCGCAAGCGTGGGCGCCCGACGGCATTGTGCAACGAGCGCTGAACTCACTTCGCGAGACCTTTGGTCCCGATCTCGTGTTGATGGCCGATACCTGTCTCGATGAATTCACCGATCATGGTCACTGCGGCATCGTTCGCGGCGACGGCACCGTCGATAACGACGCAACGCTCGAACTCTATGGACGTATGGCCGTGGCTCAGGCGCGTGCTGGTGCCGACGTCGTCGCACCGAGCGGCATGATGGACGGCCAGGTCGGGGCGATTCGTGACGCCCTTGACGCCGAAGGCTTCACCGATACTGTCATCATGGCGTACGCCGCGAAGTACGCATCGGCGTTGTACGGCCCCTTCCGTGAGGCGGTCGACGTACAAATCGCGAATGGTGGTGATCGTCGTGGGTACCAGCAAGACGGGGCCAACCGCCGCGAGGCTCTTCGTGAAGCCCGTCTCGACGTCGAGGAAGGGGCCGACATCATTATGGTGAAGCCCGCGGTGACCTACCTCGATATTGTGCGTGACCTCCGCGAGGCCTTTGACGTGCCGCTCGCCGCGTACCACGTGTCGGGGGAGTACGCCATGATCAAGGCCGCCGCCGCGCACGGCTGGATTGACGGACCCGCCGTTGCTCTTGAACAACTCATTGCGATCCGTCGAGCCGGTGCCGACATGATTCTGACCTATTTCGCCGGCGAGATTGCGGAGTTACTGTGACCACGAATGCTGCATGGTTCGAACGCGCCCAGCGCGTCATTCCCGGGGGCGTTGACTCACCAGTGCGGTCGTTCCGCTCGGTAGGTGGAACGCCCTACACCGTCGTGCGCGGCCAGGG
>DAIPLC010000044.1:0-6965 GCA_036769405.1 Acidimicrobiales bacterium | reverse complement strand
TACACCGGTCGCGACAAGATCCTCAAGTTCGATGGCTGTTACCACGGACACTCCGATGGCCTCCTGGTCGCGGGTGGTTCTGGCGTAGCGCAGCTCGGGCTGCCCGGCTCAGCCGGGGTGACCGCTGGGGCCGTGGGTGACACGATGGTCGCTCCCTACAACGTGGTGCCCACCCTCGACGAAACGGTGGCCGCCGTTCTCGTGGAGCCGGTGGCCGCCAACATGAATCTGGTCGCACCCCACCCAGGTTTCTTGCAGGGACTGCGCGCTGAGTGTGACCGCGTCGGGGCTCTTCTGATTTTCGACGAAGTCATTACCGGCTTCCGCCTGACCTACGAAGGAGCCGAAACATTCTTCGGCGTAACGCCCGACCTCTACTGCTTTGGCAAAGTCATCGGTGGTGGCCTGCCGGTCGGCGCCTTCGGTGGCTCGGCTCGCGTCCTCACCGCACTGGCACCAATGGGTCCCGTCTACCAAGCCGGTACCTTGTCGGGCAATCCCCTCGCGACCGCCGCGGGCGCGACGGTGCTCCGCACCGTGACCCCCGGGGACTACGCGGAGTTGACTCAGCGAGTAGCGGCGTTCAGCGTTGCGCTCACTGAAGCAGTGACGAGTGCCGGCCTTCACGCCGTGATCCCGACGCAGGGTCCACTACTTGGCCTCTACCTAGCCACCGCGCCCACCGCGGCGCCAACCAATATCGCCGAGGCGCGGGCCTTGTGCGATAACGGCCTCTACGCCCCGTTCTTCCACTCCATGCTCGATCAGGGTGTGGCCCTCGCCCCCGGTGCGTACGAAATCATGTTTGTGTCGCTAGCCCACACTGACCGTGACCTCGAGCGCTGCGTTGAAGCCGCCCACGTTGCCGCCACGGTGGCGGCCAAGGTGACCGCGTGAGCGCAGTGCGCCTCGAAGGGTGGAGTGTTCGGCCGAGCTTCGTTCCGCACGGACCGACCAAGCCAGTCACTCTTCTCGTCGACGACAACGGTCTCACGCAGTTGGCGGGCATCGACTCGGTGGCCTGGCAGGTGCCGTGGCCCCTTCTCCGTCACCTTCGTCTCGTGCGATCGGGTCTGGGTACCTTGTTGATCGCGACCGTTGACGGCCAACTGTTCGTGTGGCGGAGTGCGAGACCATCGAACTACACCGCCCTCATTCCCTTCGTGCGCGCCGCTGGCGGGCGAGTTGAGCGAGCTCGACAGCGCGCTGGGGCCTGGCTGGGAGCGGCTCTCGTTATCCTGGGCTCCTCCGCCGGCCTCATCGGTGCGTTGCTGCACCGCACTCCGGGGTTGTCAGCGACCGAACTGGCAACGCGTAACGCCAATATCTCCTTCGCCGACCTGCCGGGATCGTGGACCGCCACGGGACCGTCACTGTTGAGTGCTCTGGCCTCGACCCCCAACAAGCTCTACACCACCAACTTCGCTACCACCACCACGTTGCCGGCGGCCTCGTCGCCGTTTGGCGTGGCCGCGCGGACGTTCCAGCAGTGCTTTGGCGTTAGCAATGCCCGAGACCGGGTCTTTGGTCTGGCGGGACAGGTGCCCCTCTATCAGGTGGGGTCGTCAATTTTCACCTCCGACATGGTGGGGGGTGTGCAGGTGGCCAGTGAGGTGCAGTATTACCCACACCGCTCGAACGTTGCTCGCGATACTGCTGAAATTGAGAAACCCCACTTCGGGAGTTGCTTCGCGGTCGCCAACGGTCTGATCCTGAAGGGCCTGTTCGCGAACACGTACACCATCGCGACCGGTGCGGCGACCACGCTGACGCCCGTCACCTTCACGAAAGGCTTTCGCACCGGTGGCGCGGTACTCGTGAGCGCTCCGTCGTTCGCTCCAACCGCCGGTGGCGCCACCACCACGCAGTCACTCGGTGTCTACGTGATGACGCAAGGTCACTACGAAGTCACTCTCTACGTTCTCTCGGCGAATCGTCACCAGCCGAAGTCGCTCGTGGCGACGCTGGTTAACGCGCTCGAAGCTCGTATTAGTTCGTCGCCGGGGCGGGTGCTGTAGGGCGCGGTGCGACGCGCGAGAGGTAGATGAAGTACCCCACGCTTGTCGTGATGTAGAGGAACCACACGCCCACTTGTAGTGGCGTGGGGGACTCGGCGTAGCCGAGCAACTGGTGAGCAACATCGCCGAGATTCGATCCCTCGCGCAACAGCGAGCCAGAGTGCCAGAGTGCGTGGTTGCCGAAGGTTACCCAACCAAGGGTTTGCAGGTTCTGCACCACGTCGGCGACGAGGCCGGCCGCGAAGACCATGAGAACGACGCCCAGCACTTGAAAGAATCGCTTCAAGTTGATTTTGCGGCCCATGCGGAAAATGGCGTAGCTGAGTCCCAGGGACGCTGCCAGACCAAGAATCGCACCGATCAAGACAGTTGAACCCTTAATGGGCGCTCCCGCCTGGGAGCTGTTCGCGAACACAATGGCCAGCGTGAAGACCATGGTTTCAATGCCTTCACGGACGACCGACTGGAAACTTAAGAGTCCGAGTCCCCAACGATTGCCGGTGGTCAGGGCCGCTTCTGATCGCGCCTGTAACTCTTTGCCCAGGGTCCGGGAGTGCTTGTGCATCCAGAACGTCATGGCGGTGAGAAAGGCCGCGGCGAGCGCGTACGTGGCGGTTTCGAAGTACATCTGCATGCGAGAGCCGGCGTAGTGACTAATGAGAAAGTACGCCGCCACGCCGGCCACCGAGACGGTGCCGAGGGCCACCGCCACGCCAGCAAAGACGTCGCGGTAGTGCGAACGCTGGTTGATGCGATTCAGGTAGGCCAGCAGAATCGCCACGATCATCGAGGCTTCGAAGCCCTCGCGGAGAAAGATAATGAAAGAGGCGATCACGATGTCGTCATCTCAGTGGGGCCTTTTTTCATACAGGTAGCCTAGTAATCGAGTCGCCACCATCGTCCTTTTCGGGTGCCCAATGTGCGCAAAAGTATGCATAGGTCCCATCACTGACAGTGAGCATTGTCAGTCAAGTAGGTCTTATAGGCTGACTGTGTGAGCCAGTACCTCCCCCTTCTGGGGCTCCTCGTTGTGGGCGCCCTGTTCGCCTCGGGATCCTTCCTTGCTTCGTCACTTCTGGCACCCCGCAAGCGCCCGACGGAAGCCAAGCTGGCGCCCTACGAATGCGGCATCGTCCCCGAGTACGAACCACCGTCACGGTTTCCGGTGCGTTTCTACCTCGTGGCCATGATTTTCGTCATTTTTGACATCGAAGTGGTCTTTCTCTACCCCTTCGCCATCGTGTTTCGCCAGCTGGGACTCTTCGGCTTGGTTGAAATTGCGGTATTCACGCTCACGGTCTTCGGATCCCTGTTGTTCCTGGTCCGAGAGGGTGCACTGTCGTGGGGGCCGAAGGTTCGACTGACCGAGGCCATGCCCAGTCGTACCTCCACCTCGACCATTGTCCGCATTGGCACTGAAGAACAGCAGGTTGCGTAGTGGCCCTCGAAGATCTGCAGCACAATTTCCTGACCGGTCGCGTCGAGGATCTCGTTCGCTGGGCCCGACGGGCCTCCGTGTGGCCCGCCACCTTCGGTCTGGCCTGCTGCGCCATTGAAATGATGGCCGCCGGTGGTGCCGACTTCGACCTCGCTCGCTACGGCATGGAAGTGTTCCGCAACTCGCCCCGTCAGGCCGACCTGATGATTGTGGCCGGTCGCGTAAGTCAAAAAATGGCCCCGGTGTTGCGACAGGTGTACGACCAGATGGCCGAGCCGAAGTACGTGATTTCAATGGGCGTTTGCGCCTCGAGTGGCGGTCTCTTCAATAACTACGCCCTCGTCCAGGGCGTAGACCAGATTGTTCCCGTGGACGTGTACGCCCCGGGTTGCCCTCCGTCGCCCGAAACGCTGATGCACGCCATTTTGACGTTGCACGAGCAGATTCGTACTGGTGAAATTCTGCAGCGCCGTCGGACAGCTACTCCCACGCACCTTCGTGAAGGCAATGAACAGTGGACTCCCGAAGTCCCAGTCGCCGTGCGGATTGGAACGCCAAAGTGATCGAACGTCCTGCGCTCACACCCGACGACGTCGTACTCCTTGAGGGAACGTCCTGCGACGGCGTCTTCTTCGCGACGCCGACCAACTATTTCGCCACGGTCACGGCCCTCAAGGCGGACGGCTTCGAGCAGTGCCTCGACGTGTGCGGTGTTGACTACCTCGAACACCCCGATCGCGCACTTCCCGAAGGCATTGCACCGACCCGTTTTGAAATTGTGGCTAATTTCTTGAGTCTTTCGAAGGTCAAGCGTGTGCGAGTTCGCGTGCAGGCGGGTAACGATGCGCCGCAGGTGGACTCCTTGTTCGCGCTGTACCCGAGTGTTGAAGGTGCCGAGCGCGAGGCGTTCGACATGTTCGGCATCTTGTTCGACGGCCACCCCGACTTGAGCCGTATTTTGATGCCCGATGATTGGGAAGGTCACCCACTGCGCAAGGACTACGGTACGGGCCGCGTTCCCGTCCAATTCAAAGAAGGCCCGGGTCCGCGATGACCGATCAGATTCGCTCGATTGACCGCCGCGACTTGCTGGCGGCCGAAACCAACGAGGGTCCGCAGGAACTGCGGCCACGCGAGGAACTCTCGCCCGACGAAATCGGTCGTGAAATCGGTGCGGTACTGCGACTCCAGGGTCTGAACCTCGACCCCAACTCGATCGACATTGAGAATCCCGACGACGAGCGGATGATCATCAACATGGGGCCCTCCCACCCCAGTACGCACGGCGTGCTGCGCTTGATGCTTGAGCTCGATGGTGAGTACGTCATGCGTACCAAAACCATCATTGGCTACCTCCACACGGGCATGGAAAAGACGGCAGAAACCTTGAGTTACGTCCAGGGAGGCACGAACGTCACTCGGATGGACTACCTGAGCCCAATCGGTAACGAGACGGCCTACAGCCTCGCGGTGGAGTCACTGCTCGGCATTGAGATTCCGGCCCGTGCGACGTGGATTCGCATGATGATGAACGAACTCAACCGCATCGCGTCACACCTCGTGTGGATGGCGACGAACGGTATGGACGTTGGTTCAACCTCGATGATGATCTACGGTCTGCGTGAGCGCGAACTCATCCTGGCGTTCTACGAGAAGACCGCCGGTCTTCGCATGAACCTCAACTACGTTCGCCCCGGTGGCGTAGCCGCCGACCTGCCCGATGGCTGGGAAGACGACATTGCGCTCCTGTGTGACTCCATTTACGAGCGCACGTTTGAATACGACCAACTCTTAACGGGACAGCCCATTTTCCGCGAACGCATGATTGGTGTGGCGCCCATTACCGCGGAAGAAGCGCTGGCCCTCGGCCTCACGGGCCCACTGCTCCGTTCAACCGGTGTGGCCTGGGACCTTCGCCGTTCGATGCCGTACCTCGCGTACGACGAAGTCGACTTTGACGTCATCGTCGGCACCTACGGCGACAACTTTGACCGCTACGCCATTCGACTCAACGAAATTCGCGAGTCGATTCGGATTGTTCGTCAGTGTCTCGAGAAGATGCCGTCGGGTGACTACCGGAGCCAAGACCCGAAGGTCACGCCACCGCCACGCGCTCGCATCGGCGAATCGATGGAAGCGCTGATCCACCACTTCAAGCTCTTCACCGAGGGCTTCCACGTGCCCGCCGGTGAGACGTACGTGGGCATTGAATCCCCCCGCGGTGAAATTGGCTGCTACCTCGTTTCCGATGGTGGGGCGAAGCCCTACCGCATGCACACGCGGGCACCCAGCTTCACCAACCTGCAGGCGGTACCGCTCCTTTTGCGCGGTGGCACCTTGTCCGACACCGTCACTGTCATTTCCACCGTCGACCCCGTCATGGGAGAAGTAGACCGATGAGTCATTTTCGAATTGAGCTTCGCCGCCGCGCGGAAGAGCTCGTTGCCCTCTACCCACGGAAGCGTTCGGCCATGCTGCCCCTGCTCCACCTCGCTCAGGAGCAAGACGGGTACCTGACCGAAGGCGCTATTGCCGAGATCGCCGAGTTGACGGGCACCAGTCAAGCTGACGTGCACGGTACGGCCGCTTTCTACGACATGATCCACCTCGAGCCCGTGGGCCGTTACGTGGTGGGTGTCTGCACCAACATTGCCTGCTTGCTCAACGGCGGCCAGGAGATGCTGGAGCACGCTAGTGCCACGCTGGGCTGCCCGGTTGGTGGCACTTCGGCTGACGGCCTCTTCACGCTGGAAGAGACGGAATGCCTCGCGGACTGCAATCTGGCTCCTTGCGTGACGGTTAACCACCGCTACGTTCGCACCACGACGCACGAGGCCTTCGACGCCATGGTGACCAATGTCAAAGAGGGCAAGCTCGATCACGAAATCCCATCGCACGGCACGCTCGTACGCGTTCGCCGTCAGGGTGGTCTGCGCGTGAGCCGTGAAGACATCGCCGCGCAACGTGCTACCGCCGCCGCTGCTCGAGCCGAGCGTGACGCCGCGGCTAAGGCCGCCGCTGACGCCGCGGCCGCAATTGCCACGTTGGAGACGAAATAATGGCTGCCTTGACTGCCCCCCAGATTGTTTCGTCGCGTGGTCAGTACCCCGACAGCCACACGCTTAACCGCTTCCTTGAGACTGGTGGGTACGAGGGTTTGCAGAAGGCCCTCACGATGTTCCCCGAGCAGGTCGCGGCCGAAGTAGACGCCGCCTCGCTACTCGGACGGGGTGGTGCGGGCTTTCCCGCTGGACGCAAGTGGTCCATGCTTCGCAAGTCACCCATCTCGTATCTCGTGGTCAATGGTGACGAGTCAGAGCCGGCGACGTTCAAGGACCACTTCCTGGTTGAGCGCGACCCGAACCAGCTGGTCGAAGGTGTCGTCATTGCCGCCTACGCCCTGCAGGTATCGCAGGCCTTCATCTTCCTTCGCGGCGAATTCGCACTCGGCCTCGAGCGGGTCCAGCAGGCGGTAAATGACGCCTACGCCCACGGCGCACTCGGTAACA
>DAIPLC010000043.1:0-9808 GCA_036769405.1 Acidimicrobiales bacterium | reverse complement strand
CAAAGCGACGGGCCTGATCGACCAGGTGGCGAACAATGACCGGACGTGACAGCGCCGACACCAGCGGGTACTTCCCCTCGTACCGTGCGTTGGCGGCAATCGCGGCCGCACAAAACTCTTCGGCCATCTCATCGCGAGCGTCAATGACGACGAACTCGATGGCGCCAGCCCCGAGGGCGCGCGCGCGAATGTCGTCGAAGCTCTCACCGCCGTCGCCGTCTTGTCCGACGTTGACGAGGACGCAGACCACCTCAACATCCCACTCTTCAATCATCCATCGCACCGCGACCGAGGTGTCGAGGCCGCCGCTGTAGGCCAGCACTACGCGCTTTTTCATTATTTCTTTCCCTTCCGAGAGGTTGTTGTCATGTCATCGAGACCGGCCAGTGACCGAAGTTCTTTGGCGAGAGCGACGCCACCGCGCTTTTCGTCAGCAATCACCAAAATAGTGTCATCGCCCGCGATCGAGCCGAGCACGCCAGTGAGCGCACTACGGTCGAGTGCCGAGGCCACGACGTGAGCACAGCCTGGCGGTGTTCGAATCACCACCAGATTGAGTGAAACATCAATCGAGCCAACCCACTCCCCCATCATCCGACGAAGGTGGTCAATCGGCGCGGCAGCCACCGAAGGGGCGGAGGCGATCACAATGCGGCGTGAACCGTGGAGGTCGCGCACCTTAACCGTGCCCAACTCCTGCAGGTCCCGCGTGACGGTCGCTTGCGTGGCCGCAATGCCGTCCGAAGCGAGTCGAGCCACTAGTTGCGCGGCCGTTGAAATGACCTCTCGTTCGAGGAGATCGCTAATGCGGTGTTGACGTTGTGTTTTGGTCATGCTTCTTCCTTTATCCATCGCAGCACGCCCACCATTGCGGAGCGGCGGTGCTGCACCTGTCGCCAAATGAGCGAGCGGGCACTATCGAGAACGTCATCGGTCACTTCTTCGCCACGGTGCGCGGGGAGGCAGTGCAGCACCACCGCGCCAGGTGTGGCGTGGGCGAGGAGAGCATCATTGACCTGAAACGACGCCAAGTCACGGCGCCGCTGCTCGGCTTCGGCTTCGTCACCCATGGAAATCCAGGTGTCGGTGTAGACCGCATCGGCACCCCGCACCGCGTCGATGGCGTTATCGAACAGGCGAACAGCCCCGGCGTTTGCACCTAGATCGGCTAGGGGGTCCTCGTCGCCACCGGCAGTGAGCTGATAGGCATCGGGCGCTCCGACGTGAACAGTGGCCCCCAAGCGAGCCAGGGCTACTGCGAGCGAACGCGTCACGTTAGTGGCGTCACCCACGTACGCCACGGTCTTGCCTCGAAGTGATGCGAGGTCGCCGCCGCCGAAATGTTCGGCCAAGGTCAACACGTCCGCAATCGCTTGCGTCGGGTGAGCACCGGGGCTCAGCAAATTGATGAGGGCCATGCGGTCCTCAGTGGCGAGGCGCATGGCCTCAAAGACCTCGTGTCGCCGAACCCGCAGGGCACAGATAGCGAAGAGCTCGCCCAGCGTCCGCGCCACGTCCGCCACTGATTCACGCTTGCCCAGACCAATCTCGGCGTCACTAAAGAACGTCGCGTAGCCGCCGAGTTCATGCACAGCAGTGGCGCTGGACGCTCGGGTGCGCAGGCTCGCCAGTTCGAAGACAAGTGCGACACCCTGGCCGCTCAGCAGCGTGTCATCGAGGGGCGCGAGTGCAAGGCGGTAGATGGAGGCGAGGTCGTCGTCCGAGACGCCACTAACTGTTATGAGGTGTCGCATTAGGGCAGTATCTCCGTTGTTGGTACTTGGTTCGCGAGAAGGTCTCGCACACAGTGCTCGCGCGTGCCGTTGGCCAGCCATACGCGCTTGGCGCCAGCGGCAATCGCGTCAATCGCCGCTTGGAGCTTCGGTCTCATCCCACCCTGCGCGGCCCCCGACGCCAGTAGTGCTTCGATATCGGCCACGGTAACCGAACGCAGTCCCGACGAAGCATCGGTCACATCGGAACGCACTTGATCAATGTCGCTCAAGAGCAGGAGGGCATCGGCGTGAACGGCACCCGCAATGGCGCCAGCGGCGGTGTCGGCATTGCAATTAACGCGCTCCCCCGCTTCGTCATTTGCCACCGGCGAGAGGACGGGGACGAAGCCGCCAGACCACAGATGCGTAAGGAGAGTGGCGTCAACCTGAGGGCGCAGTCCCACCCGCTGGAGGGGCTCACCAATCGCCGAGGCGGTCAAGGTGCCGGCGTCAACGCCCGACAAGCCCACGGCAGTCACGCCAAACTGACAGAGACGTGACACCAAGGTCCGATTCACTTGAGCGAGCGCCATATCGACGTACTGCATCACCGAGGGCGTCGTGACGCGGAGTCCGTCGACGAACGCGCTCGGCTCACCGACCAACTCGAGCAAGGTGGCAATGCTGGGTCCCCCGCCGTGGACGACCACGACTCGAGCCCCTTCATGCTGCAGTTGGGTGATGTCGTGGGCCAACGCCGCAAGTGCTCGGTTCTCACTCGAGAGGTCGAGGAGCGCGTGACCACCCATTTTGATGACGTACGTCGTCATGGCGTGACTCCCGTGAGGGGAAGTCCCGTGGTCTCACCGAAGCCGTTGACGACATTCCACGCCTGAATAGCCTGACCCGCGGCCCCCTTGACCAAATTGTCGATAGCGCTGAGGCCAACCAACCAGCCCGTCCGTTCGTCGACGCGGGCACTGACGAAACAGAGGTTCGAACCAACGGCGTCCTTCAGGGCGGGCGGCTCGTCCACCACCACTACGCAGGGATCGTTGGCGTAGGTGGCACGAAGGTGCGCCAAAGCCGATGCCGTCGTGAGGTCACTCGTCGTTCGGGCGTAGGCGGTAACCAACATGCCGCGACTTACCGGAATTAGATGGGGCGTAAAGAGCACCGTTGCGCCCATTTCTCGCTGCATCTCAACTGTGTGTCGGTGGCTCGTGAGTCCGTACGCCTCGGCGTTACCCATCATGCGGGGAAAGTGCAGACGCTCGCTCGGACTCCGCCCTGCGCCCGATACGCCACTAAGGGCGTTGACGACCAGTGAGTGTCGATCAACGAGCCCGGCGTCCACGAATGGACCCATGGCGAGACTCGTGGCCGTCGGATAGCAACCGGGTACAGCGACAAGTCCAGCGCTGACCAGCTCAGTACGGTGCCGCTCAACCAACCCGTAGACCGCCTCGTCGAGGAAGTGTGGTGCGTGGTGCTCTTCCCCGTACCACGTGACGTAGTCCTCGGCATTCCGGAGACGAAAGTCGGCACCGAGATCGACAACCGCGACCCCTCGCTCCCGCAGGGCCGGCACCAACGACTGGCTCTGCCCGTGAGGAAGGGCCAAAAAGACCGTATCGACATCCGTGTCGTGGACGGCGCTCGTTGGCGCGAAGGTCAGGTCGCCCACGAGACCGGCCAGTGCGGGCGCGTGTGTCGCTACGCGCTTTCCCGCGCTGGACTCTCCGGTGACCGTCACAATGGTCGCCTCGGGGTGAGTGCTCAGAAGCCGGAGGAGTTCGAGACCGGCATAACCGGAAGCGCCAACAATCGCAATTCGCATACTGCTATTTTATGCACAGAAAGCAAGAAAAGTGCAACAATCGCTGACTAGGCTACGTGAGTGACCAAACGAAGCTGGATTCTCTTCGCCGCCATGGCCGTTCTTTGGGGCATCCCCTACCTACTTATTCGTGTTGCGGTTCGCGAGATTTCGCCAGGTCTCCTCGTTTTTGGCCGCACCGCCCCGGCCGCGCTGTTGCTGCTGCCTCTCGTTATTTACCGACGTCAGCTTCGTCTAATCGTGGAAAATGCGTGGTGGATCTTCGTCTTCGGTGTTATCGAGTTCGGCGTGCCATGGTTCTTCATGGGCACCTCAGAACGTCATCTCACGTCGTCACTAACCAGCCTCATCATTTGCGGCGTTCCGCTGGTGTCAATTGTCTTCGCCCGGTACACCAGCGCCCACGAGCCCCTTCACCTCAAGCGACTGCTCGGACTGCTCATCGGAGCACTCGGGGTAACACTCCTCGTTGGACTCGACGTGCGACACGGATCGGGGCCCTGGATCCTCTTCATGGGAATCGTGTGCCTCGGCTACGCCGTTGGACCCATTGTGCTCTCAACCAAGCTCAGCCATGTACCTGGCCCTGCCGTCGTCTGCGGGGCGACCGCTATGGTCGCACTCGGCTGGCTCCCCTACGCCCTGACCCACCTGCCGCACCACCTCGCCGTCGAAACCTGGCTCAGCGTCGCGACGCTCTCGGTGTTCTGCACCGTGACGGCCTTCCTGGTGTTCTTCGCACTCATTAAGGAAATTGGTTCCAGCCGCTCACTCGTCGTGGTCTACGCCAACACCGGTATCGCGGTAGCGCTGGGCATCATCTTCTTACGTGAACCCCTGACTCTCGGCATCATCATGGGCTTTCCCTTGATTGTCGCCGGTTCATACCTCGCGACGACTACGAAACCTCAAAGCGCGCACTGACGCGTACGTCACCGTCAACGAGAAGCCACGCCTCGAGGCCACTGACTGCCAGCGTGACGTCATGATCGATTTCGACGGGGCCACGATGGACCACTTCCGCGTACGAAACAGGTAGGGACGTGAGATTAGCGAAGGCCTGCCACACCGCGGCGTTATTCACGTGACCATTGATGTCGAGGTCGGAATACCGCACAACGTAGGGGGTACGAACCGCATCCTCAGGTGGGGTGGTGGTGGCCACGCGGCCAGAGACCGTACGTCCGCCCATGGCCTCGCCAAAAATCTCGTAGAACTGGGCCGGCGTGCGCTGCGGGTACCCCTTGGCGTCAATTGGCACCCACAAAGAGGAGCCCTCGAATACCACGCGGCCCTTGGCCTCCACCGTGGTCCGCCGTTCGGCCCACGCGGCGCCGGTACCGGCACACCACGTAGTGGTGACCAAATCATCTTCGTAGCGTGGCCAGTAGTCCCCCACGTGACAGAACAATGTTCGCCGCGCCACCCACATGAACTCCGTAACGATGCCGCAGTCGCTCCAGTCATCGGTGGCCGCGTCCTGCAAGGTGCGCGCGACACCGTCCAATCGAATGAGCCCCTGGGGCGTTACATCACTGAGTCGAACGCGACTCGCCACCGTGTATCGACGCCCGACGTCGGGCAACGGGGCGAACTCGAACACGACGACCTAGCTCCGCAACTCGGCGCCGAGAGTGGCGGCGGTCGCGATGAGGTCTAGTCGGAGGGTGGCCAGTTCTGCTTCACTCAGGGTTCGGTCTGCGGCGCCAAGTCGCAGCGCGTAGGCCAGCGATCGTGTGCCGAACGGCAAGTGCTCGCCTCGGTAGACGTCGAAGAGTTTAATGCTCTCCACCAGTTCACTTGAACGACGCATCGTGTCGGCAAGGTCACTCGCGTGCACTGCGTTCGGCACCACCAACGCGAGGTCGAGCGTTGCTGACGGGTAGCGGCTTGGCACGTTCACGCGCTGGTCACTCGCCGCTCGAGCCACGACGTCGAAGAGGATTTCGAGATCAAGGTCGAGTACGCCAATGCGCCGAGTCGGCACGTTGGCCACCTGCTCCACGACCAGTCCGTCAACCTCGCCGACGTAGCCAAGCACCGTGCCGTCGCTGGTAGTCAGCGCAGCGGCCCGCGTCGGGTGCAGACCCGCGGGGGCGTCCTGCGATCGCACCACTACGTCGCTGAGGCCCAGCCGAGCGGCGAGTGCCTGCCACAGGGCCACCGCGGTCAGTGCGCTGTCATCAGGGCGAGCCAGAATGACGGTCGCTCGTTCATTTTCGTGCGGGAGAGTCAGCGCCACCGAGCCATTTGCGCCACCGCGTGTAGCGCGCGGCGTGGGAGAAACGGCGGGGTGAGTAAACACGGTGCCAATTTCACCGAGGACAACATCGCCCATTCCTCGTTCAGCGTTTCGCGCCCACGCCTGCACGAGTCCGGTGATCAGCGTGGCGCGCAAGACGGATTCTTCCGACGCGAGGGGGTTCGTAATGCGGACGCGCTGTACACCAGGGTGGAGCAGGTCAAAATCCGCGTCGCTGATCAGCGAGGGAGTCCATGCTTCGCTCATACCAAGGTCGACCAGGGCGTCACGAAGCCGGCGGCGAGACTTCTGGCGCGCACTGAGTCCACCTGGCTGCGGCCACGTCGGTGTGCGACGAGGGAGGCGGTTATAACTGTAGAGGCGTGCAATTTCCTCAATAACGTCGGCTCGGCCCGCGGCCCCCGCACGCACGTCTAAACGACGAGCGGGCGGTGTGACGACCATCGGCGACTGACCTTCCACCGAGAAATCGAGAGCGGTGAGCAATGCTCGCACCTCATCGGTGGAAATGGCGACACCAAGCGCCCGTTCGACATCGCCATCACGCAGGGAGATAGTGGGCGGGACGGGCATTGCCCCTTGAAGGTCCAAAGGCGCTTTGCACCAGATCACGTCGGGCGAGCTTTCGCGGAGAAGTTCGACGAATCGTCCGACCGCGTAGAGCGCCAACGTGGGGTCAACACCGCGTTCGAATCGATTCGACGCCTCGGACCGCAATCCGTGACGCTTCGAGGTACGCGCAATGGTCATGGGGTCGAAGTAGGCGGCCTCCAGCAGAACCGTCGTCGTTTCCTCACTGATCTCGGAACTCGCGCCACCCATCACACCGGCGAGGCCGATGACGGTATCGGTACCGTCAACAATGACGCAATCATCGCCCGCGTCACCCAGTCCACGACCGGGCTGTGCGAGTGGTCGCAGAACTCCGTCCAGCGTTTCGAGTGATTCGCCGGGGCGAGCGGCCCGCACGCCGAGCGTACGGTTCGCGACGTGTGCCGCGTCGTAGGGGTGCGTCGGTTGCCCGAGTTCGAGCATGACGAGGTTCGAGGCGTCCACGACGTTCGAAATCGGGCGCATACCCGCCATGGTGAGTCGCTGTGCCAGATGGGCCGGCGAAGGACCAACGACCACGTTCTCCAGTAGTGAAACGGTGAGTCGACCGCAGAGGTCGGGAGCATCAAGTGAAGCACTCGCCAGACTGCTGGTGGGAACGTCGCCGTTGGGGACAACGGCCTGGGGCAGGCAGAGCGGGACACCGAAGCGAGCGGCCAGGTCGCGAGCCACGCCCACAATGGACCAGGCGTCGGGTCGATTTCCTTCAATGGAGATGTCGAGGACGACGTCGGCGGCAATACCCAACGCCTCGGTGAGCTTCTGACCCACCACTGGCGTGACGAGTTCGTCCAAAATCATCAGACCCGCGTGGTCGTCGCTCAAATTGAGTTCGCGTGACGAACAGAGCATGCCGTTGCTGGTCACGCCTCGCATCTTGCGCTCGGCGATGACGAAGCCACCGGGCAGGACCGCACCCACCGGGGCCAGTGGTACGTGATCGCCGAGGGCGAAGTTCGTTGCACCACAGACAATGTCGAGTGGCCCCTGACCAGCGTCGACGGTCACGAGGCGAACGCGGTCGGCCCCCTCAATGGCCGCAATGGCGTCAATGCGGGCCACAATGACGTCCTCGAGACCCTCCCCCACGTGTTCGACACCCTCGACCACCAGGCCGAGGTCATCCATCGTCGCGATGAGATCAGTAAGCGAGTCAGGCAACGAAACAAATTCACGAAGCCACGAAAGGGGGATTTTCACGAGAACTGCCTTAGGAATCGAACGTCATTTTCAATAAGAGCACGCATGTCAGCGATTTGGTGGCGCATCTGAGCGCAGCGATCAATCCCGAAGCCGAAGGCGAAGCCGCTCCACTCGTCGCCGTCGATACCGACTGCCTCGAGGACCGCGGGGTCGAGCATGCCGCACCCACCGAGTTCGATCCAGCCCGTCTGTGAGCAGGTCCGGCATCCCTCACCTCGGCACAGCGTGCAGGTGATTTCGAATTCGGCCGACGGTTCAGTGAAGGGGAAGAATGCGGGCCGCAGGCGTGACTGGATGTCGGCGCCGAAGTAGGCCCGCGTGAAGGTGTCGATAACGCCGGCGAGATCGGCGAACGTGATACCGCGATCGACGACCAATCCCTCGATTTGGTGAAAGGCGGCCAGGTGTCGCGCGTCGGGGGTGTCGCGTCGGTAGCAGCGACCCGGCATCACGGAGTGAATCGGCAGGGTCCCGTTCGCCACCGCCGCTTCCATCAAGTGAATCTGGGTTGGTGAGGTGTGCGTCCGAAGCACCACGGTTTCGGGGTCGCCAAGGTCGACGTAGAAGGTGTCCCACATGCCACGCGACGGGTGGGCTGGCGGGATGTTCAGGGCCTCGAAGTTGTACCAGTCACTCTCGATCTCGGGACCGTCAGCCACGGTGAATCCCATACCGACAAAGACGTCTTCGAGCTCTCGCTGAGTGGCCGCCACGATGCCGGGGTGTCCGGGGGTGTAGGGCGCGCGCACCTGAGAAACCACGACGTCGCCCAGGTCGAGACGGTCCGCCTCGAGGGCGACGGCTCGCGCCGATGACGCCAGAGCAGTACGGCGCTCCTCGAGCGCTGCTTCGACGCGACGGCGGGCTTCTTGCAATAAGGCCCCGGCATCCTTGCGCTCTTCGGGGGCCAGTTGTCCCAGCGACTTTTGCAAGGCCGAAAGGATTGAGCGTTTGCCCGTCACGAAGGGCTCACCCTCCACGAGCTGGTCAAGGCTGTCAAAGGCGGCAACGGTGGCGAGTAGTTCGTCCGTTTGTTCGCTGAGATTGTCGAGGGGGGACGCAGTCATATCGCCTTAAGGCTAGATGCTGGCTAGCCCCTAGTGGTGCCGCGCTGGTGTAGTGCTTCAAAGAGCACGAGCGATGCCGCGACGCCGGCATTGAGTGACTCACTCCGGCCCGCCATCGGAATCGAAAGGCTCGCGTCACAGAGGGCGATTGCCTCTTCGTCGAGACCGGACGACTCGTTCCCGATGACGATCGCGCAGCCGCCACTGAGGGGCAGCTCCCGGAAGTCGGCGCCGCCACGAACCACCGAGGCGTACGAGGCAATGCCCTTGGCGCGCAGGTCCGCTGTCACGTCGGCCAGCGAGGGACCAACCACGAGTGGCAGGTGAAAGACCGATCCTGCCGAAGACCGCAACGTCTTCGGGTTGAAGGGGTCCACGCTGTCGCCGGTAAAGATGACGGCCCCCACACCCGCGGCATCCGCACTGCGAATCATGGTGCCAGCGTTACCCGGGTCGCGAATCTGGTCGAGCACCAAGATGGCCCGATCCGTGGGTACATCGTCCAAGGTGGCCACAGCAAAGCGAGCGGTCGCGAGGACAGGCTGGGGCGACTTCGTGTCGGCCACCTTGAAGAGAGTGCCTTCGTCGAGCTGAAACACCCGAACGCCAGCCAGTTGCGCCCGTTCAATCGAGGCGCTGCAGTCGGCGTTACCGAGGGCCCGCTTCTCCATGTAGACCGCTTCAACCTCGAAGCCAGCCTCGAGGGCGGCATCAATCAGGTCGGGACCCTCGAGGACACACGCGCCCTCTTCCCAGCGCTCGGAGCGCTTCATCGTTAAACGCCGGAGCCGGCGCACTCGTTCGTGCGTCGGCCCCAGCGATTCGATAGTGATACTGACCTACTTGTCGGCGAGGGCCGCTGCGGCCTGGGCCACAATGGCGCCGAAGGCGGCCGCGTCGTTGATCGCCAGGTCGCTGAGCATGCGACGGTCGACCTCGATACCGGCGGCGTTGAGACCAGCGATGAAGCGGCTGTAGCTCATGCCGTGCAGGCGAGTACCGGCGTTAATGCGCTGGATCCAGAGACGACGCATGTCGCCCTTGCGTGCGCGACGGTCGCGGAATGCGTACACGCCAGCGTGCTGGACGGCCTGGTTTGCGGCGCGGA
>DAIPLC010000042.1:0-9923 GCA_036769405.1 Acidimicrobiales bacterium | reverse complement strand
ACCTGCGCCAGTACCTCGGCGCCCGTAGCCCGCGGAGCTTGCACGTATGTGCGCTGTTGCTCAAGGAAGGTGAGCAGCGCATTGAACAGGAGCTCAAGTACGTCGGTTTCAGCATTGGCAGTGACTTCGTGGTTGGCTACGGCCTTGACGTGAACGAGCGCTACCGCAATTTGGACGCTATTTACACCTTCGTGGGCGAGGCGTAACCGTGGTTGACCGCGAACGCGTGTCGGCGCTCATCACCGAGCTGCTGGCCGCGCTCGGTGACGACCCAACGCGTGACGGTCTCCGAGACACCCCGCGTCGAGTGGCTGACATGTACGTCGAGCTCTTCGACGGTGCCGACGAGGACCCCGGTGCGCACCTGCGCGTTACCTTCGAAGCCGGCCACGACGAGATGGTCCTGGTTCGCGACATTCCCTTCACCACGCTCTGTGAACACCACCTCGTGCCCTTCACTGGCCTGGCGCACGTGGCCTATCTGCCCGGCCCCGACGGCCGTATCACGGGCCTGTCGAAATTGGCCCGACTTGTTGAGGGCTTCGCCCGGCGTCTCCAGGTGCAGGAACGTATGACCACCCAAATTGTCGACGCCCTCGAGCGAGAATTGCATCCGCGGGGATCAATGGTCGTCGTTGAGGCCGAGCACTTTTGCGTATCAATGCGGGGAGCCAAGAAGCAAGGTACCTCTACCGTTACCTCGGCCGTTCGTGGCGTTTTTCGTGACGACGCGACCTACCGGGGCGAAGTCCTGCAGTACATCGACCATCGACGGGCGACGTGGCGCTAAATCCGGCCATCATGGGCGTGGTGAATGTCACGCCCGACTCGTTCTATGCGGACGTTCGCACCCTTGATCACGACGCCGCCATCGCTCGGGGACGGGCACTGTTTGACGCGGGCTGCGACATTGTCGATGTGGGGGGAGAGTCCACGCGCCCCGGCGCACTCGACGTCCCGGTCGAGGAAGAACTGGCTCGCGTGCTTCCCGTCATTCAGGCGCTGCGCGCGTGGGGGCCGGTGTCGGTCGATACCCGCAAGGCCGAAGTGGCTCGAGCCGCCGTCGATGCGGGGGCTGACGTCATTAATGATGTCTCCGGCACCCTCGCGACACTGGCGGGGGAACTCGCCGTTGGCTACGTCGCGATGCACGCCCAGGGAACACCGCAGACCATGCAGCTGCGTCCCCACTACGACGACGTCGTTCGTGAAGTGGCCGACGCTCTCGAGACGCTGGGTCGACAAGCGTTAGACGCCGGCGTGACGAGATTATGGCTCGATCCGGGCATCGGCTTCGGCAAGCGGGTCGAGGATAATTGGTCCCTGCTGGCCCACCTCGAAACCTTTGTCTCCCTGAGTGAGCGACTCGGGGCGGGACTGCTGGTGGGAACGAGCCACAAGCGCTTTCTCGGTACCGCGGGCCCCGTGGAACTCGACGTGACTGAGCGTTTCGAGGGCTCGCTGGCCACCGTCGCCTGGGCCATGGCCCAAGGTGTAAGTATGGTGCGGGTGCACGATGTCGTGGCCACGAATCAGATCCGGGCGTTGCTGGTCCGGCCGGTCGAAGAGGTGGGGACATGAGGGGCAAGTGGTCATCGGGTCTCGAACCTCGTGGATTCACCTGGGTCTTCAAGGGCCTGCTCGCCGTCTCGGAACGACCCGGTGGCAATACCGGGGTGCACCGCAAGGTCCGTCGTGACGAGGAGCTGCTCTGGCTTCACCAGCACGGTTTCACGCGCGTGATTTTGGTGCTGCCATCGAACCAGCATCTGGAGGGCTACGCCGAGCGTGGTCTGTCCCTCAGCCACTACGTCCTACGCGGCGGGCCCCAGCAACGCGAGGTACTTGAAGCCTGTTACCAGGATCTTTCGCGGTGCCTCGAGAACAAAACGGTCGTCCTCCTGCACGGTGACGATGTGTCCGACCGCCTCCTCGGGGTGTTGGCGGGCTACCTGCTGTGGAGTAAGCGAGCTCCCTCGATTCCGACGTCCATTGCACTCATCGAACGACTCTTCAAGCGCTCCCTCGGCCCCGATGGTCGAAGTCTGTTGAGCGAGCTACCCGAGGCGCCGTGACCGATCTCGTCGAACTCGTTGACCTACGACTCGACGCCATAGTGGGGGTGCTACCCCACGAGCGAGTGACGCCGCAGCCCCTACGACTCGATATCACGTTTGCTCGTCCCTTCGATGATGCGGCCGCTGGTGACGACTTGCGCTTCACGACCAACTACGCGGCAGTGATTGCCCTGGCCGAGGACATTGTGATGACGGGAGAATTCCTGCTTCTCGAGACCCTCGTGGTGCGGGTGGCCAACGCCATCTTGTCCTTTGACGACGCGATTTCGACGGTCACCGTGCGGGTCGCCAAACTCGAACCGCCGGTGCCGCAGCGCATCGGTACCGTCGGTGTGTCGACGACCCGTCAACGACCAGGGTGAGGTACTGCTACCTCTCGCTGGGCTCCAATATGGGGGACCGCGGTGCCTACTTACGAGCGGGCGTGGCCGCGATGACCGAGGGCGTGGCGCGCACGTCGCCGGTCTATCAAACGTCTCCGTGGGGTGGCGTCGTGCAGGACGATTTTTGGAATATCGTCCTAGAAATTGAGTCCTCACTGTCGGCCGAGGCGCTGCTGGCGAAAGCGCAGCACGCGGAGCGCGAGGCGCAGCGGGTGCGCGACGAACACTGGGGTCCGCGCACGCTGGACGTCGATCTGTTGTTACTCGGCGACGAGGTGTACGACACTCCTGATCTCGTTGTACCCCACCCACGCATGTGGCTCCGCCGCTTCGTGCTGGCCCCACTTCGGAATCTCCGACCCGACCTCGTCAGCGAGGCCGCCTTGCTGGCGAGCGACGGCGAGGTGCACAACATCGGTACACTCGAAACGTTGCACTGACCGAACGGCACCCTCTGGGGCCGGAACGGAAAAGGACCGATTATGACTGCCACGCCTCGCCACTTCACTGATTGCCCGCGAGTATTCCCGTGAAGACGCTGAACACGATTGCGCAGTGGCGCAATTTCTGCGATGAGCAACGGCGGTCGGGCCATCGCGTTGGCCTCGTCCCGACCATGGGTGCGCTGCACGATGGTCACGCCGCGCTGATACGAGCAGCCGTGGCCAATGGCGACGTTGCCGTGGTGACCTCCTTCATCAATCCCCTGCAGTTTTCGGACGCCCGTGATTTGATGAATTACCCGATTACGACGGAAGAGGACGAGGTCATCGCCAGGGCCGCTGGGGCCAGTGCTCTCGTGATGCCGTCCATTGCCGAGATGTGGCCGGACTTTCCTAACGAGACCTACACGTCGGTGCACGTTGCCCAGCTGGGCGATGTTCTCGAGGGGCTGGGTCGCCCCGGGCACTTCGATGGTGTGGCGACCGTTGTTGCGAAACTGTTCGCCATTAGTGGTCCCTGCAAC
The DNA here is from genome assembly GCA_036769405.1 of Acidimicrobiales bacterium. Taxonomy (GTDB): domain Bacteria; phylum Actinomycetota; class Acidimicrobiia; order Acidimicrobiales; family RAAP-2; genus RAAP-2. The sequence goes on along the minus strand of DAIPLC010000042.1, from coordinate 6,495 downwards.
GCCTACTTCGGAGAGAAGGATTTCCAGCAAATTGCCGTTGTGCAGCGGTTGGTGCGGGACATGGCGTGGCCCGTAGTGCTCCATCCAGTTGCCACGGTCCGCGACGTTGACGGCCTCGCCTTGTCGAGCCGCAATCGGCGCCTGAGCGCCGACGGCCGACGTCGGGCGTTATCACTCTCGGCGGCTCTGACCGCAGCGGCCTCTTCGACGCAGGCACCGTCCCAGCGTCGTGCCGCAATGGCCGAGGTCATGCAAGCGGCCGCGGTAGAGGTCGCCTACGCCGATATCGTTCACCCCATCACCCTCCTGCCGGTGAAGGACGACTTCGTCGGTGACGCTCGGGCGCTCGTGGCCGGTGTCGTTGATGGCGTCCGGTTGATTGATAATGCACCACTGACGTTGGGGGGAAGTCATGCTGTTAGCCATTGACGTAGGGAACACCGAGACGGTCATTGGGCTCTTCGGTGATTCACCAACGGGAACGCCGGATCGGGGATTTGCACGGGCAACGGACGAACGAGGTCTGGCCTACCACTGGCGCATCGCGACCAAGGCCGAGCGGACACCCGATGAGCACGCGCTCATGCTCTCGCAGTTACTCGAACTCGAGGGGCTCAACGTCCGAGAAGCGGTGACGGCGATGGCCATCTCCTCATCGGCCCCGTCGGTGACGACGCAACTGCGTCGCATGGCCGAGCGATGGTTTACGTCATTGCCGCTCACCGTCTTAGGGCCCGGGACGAAGTCGGGCATGCCTATTCACTACGAGAACCCCCGTGAGGTTGGTGCAGACCGCATCGCCGATGCGGTGGGCGCGCACGATCTCTATCCCGGGGCGCTCATCATTGTGGACATGGGGACAGCAACGGTCTTTGATGTCGTGAGTGCTGAGGGTGAGTATCTCGGTGGGGCCATTGCACCCGGGGTGGCGATTTCACTCGAAGCCCTCTACAGCCACGCCTCGGCCCTACGCTCCGTGGAGTTGGCTGAACCCCGTTCCGTGATTGGTCGCTCGACGGCAGAATCAATCCAATCAGGTGTGCTCTACGGCTTTGCCGGTCAGATTGACGCCATGGTCTCGCGCATTCGCGCCGAGATTGGCGACTGCACGGTTATCGCCACCGGCGGCCTCGCGGGACTCATCGCACCCCACACCACCACAATTTCTCACGTAGAACCATGGTTGACCCTCCACGGATTGCGTATCGTTCATGACAGAAACCACAGCGGAGCTTGATGTGACCACCCCCTACACCTTTGACCACTCGGCGTACGCCGCTCACCTGCAGGCCACCTACAGCCACTTGACCGACGGCGAGGAGTCAGGCGTTGTCGTCAACGTCGCCGGACGCGTCATGCTGTTGCGCACCCAGGGCAAGTTGGCCTTTGGCACGCTGCGGGACTCGAGCGGTGAGATTCAACTCTTCGCCCTGTCCGCGGTGACCGAGGGGTTCGACGAGTTTGTCAAGCTGCACCTCGGCGACTGGGTGGGTGTCACCGGTGAAGTGGTCCGCACCAAGCGCGGCGAACTCTCCGTCAAGGTCACCTCGTGGGTGCAGTTAGCGCACGCGCAGCACAACTTCGGTGACAAGTGGGCCGGCATCGCCGATCACGACTTGCGGTACCGCCACCGTGAGGCCGACCTTTGGGCCAATCCCGACACCCGCACGGCCCTCACTCGTCGTAGTGCGGTGGTGCGCGCAGTTCGTCAGCGCTGCTGGGATCAGGGTTTCATGGAGGTCGAAACGCCGATCCTGAACGCCATTCCCACCGGAGCAGCGGCGCGACCCTTCAAGACACACCACAACGCGCTCGATTCCGAGTTCTTTTTGCGCATTGCTCCCGAGCTGTGGCTCAAGCGACTCGTTGTGGGTGGCTACGAGCGGGTCTTCGAACTAGGTCGCGTTTTTCGCAACGAGGGCGTCAGCCCTCGCCACAATCCCGAGTTCACCTCACTCGAGCTCTACGCCGCGTACTGGAACTACACGGACATGATGACCTTTACCGAGGAGCTCGTCGCCGGCGTTGCCATGGATGTACTGGGCACCACGGAGGTCGAGTACCAGGGGCGCCCCTTCTCCTTCGCCACCCCGTGGCCCCGTCGCACGATGGCCGACATTGTGTCGCAGGCCTGCGGTGAAGAGCTCTCCGTGCACACGCCGCGGGAACGGCTCGTCGAGCTGCTCGCGCAGCATGGCGTAACGGCCCACGCCTCGTGGGGCGCGGGTCGCTGCCTCGAGGAACTCATGGCTGAAGCGGCCGGCGATCAGCTATGGCAGCCAATCTTTGTAACGGACTTCCCCGTGGAGATTTCACCGTTGGCCCGCCGTCACCAGCAAGACCCCGAACTCACCGAGCGGTTTGAGTCGTACGCCGTCGGACGAGAGTTGTCGAACGGCTTCACCGAACTCAATGACCCCGTTGATCAGCGGGCCCGCTTCGAGGACCAGGCCCGTCTGGCCGCCGCCGGTGATGATGAAGCGATGCAGATTGACGAAGACTTCATTAAGTCACTCGAATGGGGTCTGCCACCAACGGCGGGACTGGGCATTGGTATTGACCGACTGGTGATGCTGATCGCGGATGTCGCGAATATTCGAGAAGTGATTGCCTTCCCGACGCTCAAGCCGCTGCGCGACTAGTACGCGGGGAACTCGGCCATCAGTGACCGCAGGAAGGCGTTCAGGCCGTTCTGCGCCTCAGACGAAGGAATAACCGACAAGGCTGACTCGGCACGGGTAACGAAATCGGTGGCGGCGTCAACGGCCGCCTGAATTCCGCCCGAGGCGATCACCAGTTGACGAGCCTGCTCGCGCTGCCCGTCATCGAGTGGTCCGCCGAGGAGATCGGCCAGTGCCGACGCCTGCGGGCTGTCGTTCAGGGCCACGATGGTCGGGAAGGTGTAAACGCCTTCGGCGATGTCCTGGCCGGCGGGCTTTGAGAGCTTGTTCTGAACATCGATGACGTCAAGAATGTCGTCACGAAGTTGGTAGACCATCCCGAAGCATCGACCAAATTCGGTGAGCCCCTCACGAACCTCGTCGGAATGAGCCGCGGTCAGCGCGCCAACGCGGCAGGAAGCGGCCATCAGCGCCGCCGTCTTGCCCTCGATGGCTTCGAAGTACTGCTCGATGGTGCGGCCGGTGTTGTAAATGGTTTTTACCTCGGAGGCCTGACCGCGCGTCAGCCACGCCAGGGTGTGGGCCATGAGGCGAGCCATTGCCACGCCGTGGTCCGCGGCGATGCCGGCGCTACGGGCCATGAGGTAGTCGCCGCCCACAATGGCAATCAAATTGCCGTAGCGAGCGTTAACACTGGACACGTTCCGGCGAATGTCGGCCTCGTCCATAACGTCGTCGTGGTAGAGCGAGGCGAGGTGCATGAGTTCCACCGCCACACCACCCATGAGGTCGTCCTGGGAGGCCTCGCGCTGACCGAAGGTGGCGGCGCTGAGAGCCAAAAGGGGGCGCAGACGCTTGCCACCGGCCTTGATCAGGTGTGTTGTGACACTATCGAGGTACTCGTCACCAAAAACGACCGACGCTTCGAGAAGGCCTTCAAGGCGCTGGACGTCCGCCTCGACTAAAGGGAGGCGCAGATGTTCGTAAGGATTCACTCGGCTAGCCTAGGGGGAAGAGGTACTACCACCACCATTTGCGCTTCGCGGATAACCACTCCGTAAGCGACACGTGAAGCTCTGATAAATAGAGGCTGTCTGGCAAGTTTCCGATGTCATCGGGCACCGGTACACTGCTAGCAACAACGTTTAAAGGAATTCAATTGTTCGAGCGTTTCACAGACCGAGCCCGTCGAGTCCTCGTCCTTGCGCAGGAAGAGGCACGTGACCTCAACCATGCCTTCATCGGTACGGAACACATTCTTCTTGGCTTGATCCGCGAGGGTGAAGGCGTCGCCGCCAAGGCCCTCGACGCCCTGGGCGTGACCTTCGACGTCGTGCGCGAAAAGGTCGAAGAGGCCATCGGACCCAACGCCAATCCCAGCCCCGGTTCACCGCCCTTCACGCCTCGTGCGAAGAAGGTACTGGAACTCTCGCTCCGCGAGGCGCTCCAGCTGGGTCACTCCTACATCGGTACCGAGCACATGCTGCTCGGACTCGTCCGCGAGGGCGACGGCGTGGCCGCCCAGGTGCTCAACGAGCTCGGTGCGGACATGACGCGCGTTCGCACGCAGGTCATCCAGATGATGACCGGTCAGACCGCCAAGGACTCGGGTACCTCCTCGAGCTCGTCGTCAAAGGGTGCCGACGCTGACGCCTCAGGCGGCTCGGCCGTTCTCGACCAGTTCGGTCGCAACCTCACGCAGTCGGCCCGAGACGGCAAGCTGGACCCCCTCGTCGGTCGCGACAAGGAAGTCGAGCGCGTCATGCAGATTCTGTCGCGCCGCACCAAGAACAACCCCGTGTTGATTGGTGAGCCCGGTGTCGGTAAGACGGCGATTGTCGAAGGCTTGGCCCAGAAGATTGTCGCCAACGAGGTCCCCGTGACCTTGACCGACAAGCAGCTCTACACGCTCGACCTCGGTGCTTTGGTGGCCGGTTCGCGTTACCGCGGTGACTTCGAAGAGCGCCTCAAGAAGGTCTTGAAGGAGATTCGCACTCGTGGCGACATCATCTTGTTCATCGACGAGATCCACACGCTCGTCGGTGCGGGTGCGGCCGAAGGTGTCATCGACGCTGCTTCGATCTTGAAGCCGATGCTGGCTCGCGGTGAGCTCCAGACCATTGGTGCCACGACCATCGACGAGTACCGCAAGCACATCGAAAAGGACGCCGCACTTGAGCGTCGCTTCCAGCCCGTCAAGGTCGACCAGCCCTCGGTCGCCATGACCATCGAAATCCTCAAGGGACTTCGTGACGTCTACGAAGAGTTCCACGCCGTCAAGATCACCGACCAGGCTCTCGTGGCGGCGGCGAACTTGGCCGACCGCTACATCGCGGACCGCTTCCTGCCGGACAAGGCCATTGACTTGATTGACGAAGCTGGCAGTCGCTTGCGTATTCGTCGCATGGCGGCGCCACCCGCGGCGAAGAAGTTTGACGAGGACATTGCCCGTCTCCGTGCGGACAAGGAAACGGCCATGGAGAAGGGCGCCCTCGAGCAGGCCAAGGCCCTCGACGAGCAGGAGCGGGAGCTCTTGGCGAAGAAGGATGCCCTCGACGCATCGGTCAAGGCCGCGGGTGGCGACACCTTCGACCTCGTCGACGAAGAGACCATCGCCGAAGTACTCGCCAACTGGACTGGCATTCCGGTGTACCGCCTCACCGAAGAAGAGACGTCGAAGTTGCTGCGTATGGAGGATGAACTGCACAAGCGGATCATCGGTCAGAACGAGGCCGTTATTGCCTTGAGCCGCGCCATTCGCCGCACCCGTGCCGGCCTCAAGGACCCGAAGCGCCCCGGTGGCTCCTTCATCTTCCTTGGTCCGACCGGTGTTGGTAAGACGGAGCTGGCGAAGACGCTCGCCGAGTTCTTGTTCGACGACCAGGACGCCCTGATTCAGCTCGACATGTCGGAATACATGGAGAAGCACTCCGTCAGCCGCCTCGTGGGTTCGCCCCCCGGCTACGTCGGCTACGACGAGGGTGGTCAGTTGACCGAAGCCGTTCGTCGCAAGCCGTTCTCCGTCGTTCTGTTCGACGAAGTTGAGAAGGCCCACCCCGACGTCTTCAACACGCTGCTGCAGATTCTCGAAGACGGTCGTCTGACCGACTCGCAGGGTCGCCAGATTGACTTCAAGAACACCATCTTGATCATGACCTCGAACCTCGGTACCGCCGAACTTCGTAAGACCATGGGCTTCGGTAAGGGTGACGACTTGGCGAGCTACGAGCGTATGAAGGAAAAGGTCCACGCGGCGCTGAAGAACCACTTCCGTCCCGAGTTCCTCAACCGTATCGACGACACCATCGTCTTCCACGAACTGTCGAAGGACGAAGTCATCGAAATCGCCCAGCTCTTCATCAACCGCCTCCGCGACCAGTTGTCGGTGCAGGGTCTCGGACTCGAACTCTCAGCCGCTGCGCAGAACTACCTGGCGGACAAGGGCTACGACCGCGAGTTGGGTGCTCGACCATTGCGTCGTGCCATCCAGCACTACGTCGAGGACGTCCTGAGCGAGAAGATTCTGTTCAAGGAGTTCCACGCTCCGCAGACGATCGTGATTGACGTGGCCGAAGGCCCCGAGGGTCCGTACTTGACCTTCGAAGGCGTTGACGGCTTGCCACCCTCAATTACGTTCGAGAACACGACGCCAACGGCCTAGTACGCCGCTTCGCCGAAACGCCGCGACAGTGTCGCGGCGTTTCGTCGTTAACGTCACCAGTCCCGTCTACAGTCACTCTCATGAAAACGCGCTCGGTTCACGTCTGTCGCGACTGTGGCACCACCTCGGTCAAGTGGGTGGGCCGCTGCCCAGGCTGCGGTGAGTTCAATACCTTTTACGAAGAAGTTGTCGCGGTTGACACGGGTCGTGCGG
>DAIPLC010000170.1:0-2381 GCA_036769405.1 Acidimicrobiales bacterium | reverse complement strand
CTACACGACTCGAAACTCCTTCGACCACAGCAACGAGAACTGCTCGCCCCCCTAGCGCAGGCGTGGGCCTTCGATGCGGCCATCGGGGTCGCGAGTGCTGAAGAGATTGACGCACTGGGCCTAACCATGGCGCTGCGACGAGCGGGCGAGCGGGCGTTTGCCTCCCTGCGCTGCACACCAGACGTGGTCATTTTGGATGGGAAGCGTGACTGGCTCCACGCCACCCGCGCCACGCTGATGGATGAGGAGTCGAGCGTGGCCATCGGGCCAGTCTTTACCCAGATCAAGGCCGATCAAAGGTGCGCTTCCGTTGCCGCGGCGAGCGTGATTGCCAAGGTGGCGCGCGACAGCTACATGGACTCCCTCGCCCTCGATGAGCCCCACTACGGATGGGAGAAGAACAAGGGCTACGGCACCGCCGAACACCTCGCCGCCATTGCCCGCCACGGCTTCAGTTCGCAGCATCGACGAAGTTGGCAATTCGCCCGTCCATCTGAGGCATCGTCGGAGTTGGCCTGACGATTTTTCCACCTCGGGTGGTAGCGTGTCACCACTATGACGTCGCTGCTTTCGGTTGCTAATCTCTCCGTGCGTTTCAAGACGCAGAAGACGTTGGCAACCGCCGTGGATGATTTTTCCCTCACCATTAATCCGGGCGAATGTGTCGGACTCGTCGGCGAGTCGGGCTGCGGTAAGACGACCACCGGTCTGGCCATTATGCGCCTCCTCCCCGCGAACGGAAAAATCGCATCGGGCTCCGTGCTCCTCAACGGGGTTGACCTGGCCTCACTGAGCGAGAGCGACATGCAAAAGCAGCGCGGCCGGACGGTGGCACTGATTCCTCAGGACCCGATGAGTTCGCTCAACCCGGTGATGAAGATTGGTAAGCAGATCGGTGAGGGTCTGCGTATTCATGAGGGCGCCAGCGAAGAAGAGGCCAATCGCCGGGCTCTGGAAGTGCTGGAAATGGTCGAAATGCCAAATCCCAAGGAGCGGTTGAACCAGTATCCCTTCGAGCTCTCCGGTGGCCTTCGACAGCGCGTCATCATTGCGATGGGACTCGTGTGTCGGCCCAATCTCTTGATCGCCGACGAGCCAACCACGGCACTGGACGTCACGATTCAGGCCCAGATTCTCGACATTATTGACTCGCTACGGCGTGACCTCAATATGGGCGTACTGCTCATTACCCACGACATGGGCGTGATCGCCGGTCGGGCCGACCGCGTGGTCGTGATGTACGGTGGCCGCAAAGCCGAAGAGGCTCCCACCGAGGAACTCTTTGGCCGTATGCGTCACCCCTACACCCAGGCGCTGCTGGCTTCGGTGCCTAGTATCGAAGCCACGTCCACCTCGCAGTTGTCGTCAATTGCGGGTATGCCACCCGATTTAACGAAGGACATTGTTGGCTGTCGCTTCGCACCTCGTTGCAGCTTTGCAACGGACGAGTGCCGTCAGACCGAACCCGATCTCGGTGGCGACGCCCCTCACCAGTTTGCCTGCTTCCATCCGGTGGATGGCCCGAGTCCGGTCACCATTACCACCGCCGTACGACACAACACTGAGGCCAGCGCTTCGGGGAAGGAACTCGTTCGCGTTGAGGGGCTGACGAAGGAATTCCCCATCAAGTCGGGACTGCTTCGCCGTACGACCGCCAAGGTGCATGCAGTCTCCAACGTCAGTTTCAGTGTCCGTGAGGGCACGACGCTCGGTCTGGTCGGGGAGTCCGGCTGTGGCAAGACCACTCTGGGCCGCATGATCGTCGGACTCGAGACAGTGACGGGGGGCGAAATCTCGTTCGACGGCCACGTTGTCTCGGCGGCGGGCTATCGCCAGACCCGCGACGATCGTCGCCAGCGCCAGATGATGTTTCAGGATCCCTATTCGTCGCTCAACCCGCGTATGAAGGTCAGCGAAATTTTGGCCGAACCACTCGTCGTCCAGCGCGAAGGAGACCGCCAGTCTCGCCTCGCTCGGGTGGCCCAGTTGCTCGACATCGTGGGCCTCGACGTCCGGGCGGGCGACCGCTACCCGCACGAGTTTTCCGGTGGTCAGCGTCAACGTATCGGTCTCGCCCGTGCCCTCGCACTGAACCCACGACTCATCGTGGCGGATGAACCCGTGTCAGCACTCGACGTGTCGATTCAGGCTCAGATTCTCAACCTGATGAAGGAACTCCAGGCCGAACATGGTCTGACCTACGTCATGATTTCCCACGACCTCGCGGTGGTCTATTACATGGCGGACACGATTGCCGTGATGTACCTGGGCAAAATCGTCGAGATTGGTGACGCCGAGTCAGTCTTCCGTTCACCGGCCCACCCCTACACCCAGGGCGTGCTGAACGCCGATCAGGTCCCCGACCCCGCGAAGGCGCGGGC
>DAIPLC010000041.1:0-10348 GCA_036769405.1 Acidimicrobiales bacterium | reverse complement strand
CGCGCTCGGGGCCGCGCACGACCACCTTGGTTGGCGCACCCGTCCCGATGGCTTGCTCGAACTCGGCGTGCGCGTGGGAGCTGGTCGTGTTCGTGACGAAGTTGAAGGTCGAGGCATTCGCACCGCGCTGCGGACCATCGCGACGACGCGGAACATCAACTTCATCGTCACGGCGCAGCAAGACATCGTGCTCACGGGCATCGCGCCCGCCGACAAAGACTTCATCAACGACACGTTGGCGGCCCACGGGGTGCGCGCGGTCGAATCGCTGGGCTTGGTGGAACGCTCCGCGCTGGCCTGCCCCGCTCTTCCCACCTGTGGTCAGGCGTTGGCCGAGTCGGAGCGAGTGCTGCCTAACGTCGTGGCTCAACTCGAGGGATCACTCGCGACAGCGGGGCCCAAGGGGAAGCGACTGCAGCTGCGCATGACGGGCTGCCCCAACGGCTGCGCGCGTCCGGCCGTTGCCGAAGTGGGCATTGTGGGTCGTACCAAAAACTCCTACGACCTCTACCTGGGTGGCGGTTTGCGGGGCGATCGCCTCGCCGGCCTCTACCAAGAAAAGGTCAAGTTGGACGACCTGCCCACCGTGCTCGAACCCTTGCTCGCGCGCTGGCGCGACGAGGGTGAGGCTGAGGAGTCCTTCGGTGACTTCGTGACCCGTGTGGGGATCGCGTGAGCGTCTACCTCGTCGGAGCCGGCCCCGGTGACGTTGACTTGTTGACGCTGCGGGCCGCACAACTCATCAACCGTGCCGACGTCGTGATCCACGACCGGCTTGTCGGACCTGACATCTTGCAGCTCATTCCGGCGCGCGCGCTACGCATTGATGTGGGCAAGATTCCCGGTACGTCACACAGCCAGGATGCCATCGACGAACTGCTCGTTTCCTTCGGCCAGCGGTTTGACTGCGTCGTGCGCCTCAAGGGTGGCGACCCTTTTGTGTTTGGTCGCGGTGGGGAAGAGGCTCTCGTCCTCGCCGAAGCCGGTGTCGCCTGTGAGGTCGTACCCGGTATTTCATCGGCGCTGGCGGGACCATTGCTGGCCGGCATTCCGGTAACGCACCGTGACGCCAGTCACGGTGTCACGGTGGTGACGGGCCACGCTCACGACGGGAGTGCGGTCGATTTCTCGAAGTTGGCCAACGATGACGTAACGCTGGTCATCCTCATGGGCGTTGCCCGAAGGGCACTCATTGCCGAACAACTGCTCGCGGGGGGACTCCGCCCCTCCACGCCGCTGGCGGTCGTCGAGCGGGCGTCGCGACCCGATCAGCGCGTGGTGCGCGGAACGCTCTCCGAACTCGCCACGCTGGACGTCACGAATCCGGCCATCATCGTGATCGGCGCCGTGGCCGCCCTTGACCTCGGCCTCGTTTCTTCCTACGCGGCGGCCTACGCGTGATGCTGCCCCTCGTCTTCGATCTTCGGGATCGAGACGTCCTCGTGCTCGGAATGGGGCGCATTGGCGCTCACAAGGCGCGCCAACTCCTCGAGGCCGGGGCGCGGGTCCACGTCATTACTGACGACTGCCTTGTTGAGCCCCCACACGGACTCGCCTCGCTCCAGCTACGCCCCTATGAACCTGGCGACCTGAAGGACATGTGGTTTGTCGTGTCGGCCACGGCGAATGCCGTGGTCAATGACCAGGTGGTGGCCGAAGCGAACGAGCGCCGAGTCTTCTACAACGTGGTGGATGATCTTGAACGGTGCGCCTTCTACTTCGCTGCCCTGCACCGTCAGGGTGAAATGATCGTGGCCGTTTCCTCGAGTGGTGCCTCACCGTCACTCGCGCAGTGGACCCGTGACCGTATTGCTCGGACGCTCCCGTCGGGTCTCGGTGAGGTGGCGGCGGCCCTACGGGCCGAGCGCGAAGCCCTTCACGCAGCTGGCGAAAGTACGGAGCGCGACTGGTCAGCGCGTGTTCGGCACAACCTCGAAACGCTGACGCAAGGTCCTTCGTGCTGCCCAGTCGACTGTCGATTGAGCGCTTCCCCTCTCGCTCCATAATTTCCTTGCACTTTGGCGCACTTGTGACCACTTGTGCGTTATTTCGCATACTTTATTATGCAAAATTAAATCAAAAAGCATACTTCGATATGCTATTTTGATGAAAATGAAGTACCAACTAGCAAAAATTGCTCGCTCAGCCCTGGACCGTCGAAGCGTTGCGTGGCGGTCTCTAGCAGCTGAACCTCGACCCGCAGGTGGGTGGATGCGCGCCACGCGAGAAGCACTGGGTATGACCGCAACTGATTTTGCTAAGCGTCTGGGAGTTTCGCGCCAGACTGCTCAAACCTACGAACGAAATGAAATTGATGAGTCAATTCAGTTGGCCACTCTTCGACGTGCCGCCGAGGCACTCCAGTGTCAACTCGTCTACGCATTCGTACCAGTGACGACCCTTGACGAAACGGTGCAGCGGACCGGCAGGGATAAGGCGCTTCGCGAGTTGCAACGAATTGATCAAACCATGTTGCTAGAGGACCAGCGCGTTGACGCCCAAGAATTTGAGGTTCGACTACGAGAACGAACCGAAGAACTCATTCGGTCGCGCCGACTTTGGAGCATTGACGAGTAGTGAATCTCTTACCAAATGACTCGACTCCTCTTGATGCCGAGGAACTCCAAGGGCTCCGCCTTTCGTACGTATCGAGTCGACGAGAGCTCAATGTAGCCGAGTCGCGAAATGTTGAGGCAGGCGTGCGCTGGGCCGGCAAGGCCCGCAGGGTCGACGAAGTTCTCGACATTTCATTTTTGAAGGCACTCCATCTTGCAATGTTTGGCGACGTCTGGCGCTGGGCCGGTACTTTTCGAAAGACAGACAAAAATATCGGGGTGCCGTGGTGGGAAATTACTATTGCGCTGACTCAACTCACCCTTGACGTGACCGCGTGGGTCTCGGGGGGTTCATTGGCGTGGACAGCCGATGAAATCGGCGTTCGATTTCATCATCGCCTAGTGGCAATCCATCCATTTCCAAATGGGAACGGGCGTCACAGTCGCTTGGCGGCCGACCTCTTGGTGGAGGCACTTGGTGAGCAACGATTTTCGTGGGGCCGAGTTCAGCTCGCTGATCCGAGTATCACTCGAGCGAGCTACATTACGGCGTTGCAAAGTGCTGATCGCAACGACATGTCCTTACTTCTCAACTTCGCTCGATCCTGAGGGCCCCTAGCCAGCGCTACAGCGACCCAACGATGTAGTTGATTGACGCACAGAGGGCGGCAATGTCCTCGGAGTCGATAGCTGGGAACATGGCGACACGGAGCTGGTTGCGGCCGAGCTTCCGATAGGGCTCGGTGTCGACCACGCCGTTAGCGCGAAGAATCTTGGCGATTAGGGCAGCATCAATTTCGTCGGCGAAGTCAATCGTGCCGATGACGTGGCTGCGCTCGGCCGGATTCTGGACGAAGGGTGTCGCGAAGTCCGAAGCCTCAGCCCAGCCGTAGAGGACCTCGGCGCTACGCGAGGAGCGGCCGGCGGAGAAGCTCAGGCCACCGTTCTCGTTGAACCAGGAGATCTGACTGGCCAGCAAGTGAATAGTGGCGAGGGCAGGGGTGTTGTAGGTCTGGTTAAGGCGCGAGTTGTCGAGTGCGGTCTTCAGGTTGAAGAACTCGGGCGTCCAGCGACCCGATGCGGCGATGGCCTCAATGCGCGCAATGGCCGCCGGCGAGCACAGGGCAATCCAGAGACCACCATCGGAGGCGAAGGACTTTTGTGGCGCGAAGTAGTAGACGTCAAACTGCGACGGGTCAACAATCAGACCACCGGCTGCGGAGGTCGCGTCAACGCAGACGAGGCCGGTTGACCCGGCGGGGCGCAGAATCGGCATCATGACACCGGTTGAGGTCTCGTTGTGGGTCAGGGCGTAGAGGTCTACGCCGTCGCGCGCGATGGCCTGGGGGTGTGTACCGGGCTCGGCCGAAATGACCTCGGGGTCGCCGAGGTGAGGGGCGGTCTTCACGGCGGTGGCGAACTTGGACGAGAATTCACCAAAGACCAGATGCTGTGAGTGCTGCTCGATGAGTCCGAACGTGGCGATGTCCCAGAAGGCCGTTGATCCACCGTTGCCGAGGAGGACTTCGTAGCCGTCGGGCAAATTGAAGAGGTCGCGGAGGCCGTCGCGAACTTCACCCACCTTGTTCTTCACCGTCGACTGCCGGTGAGAGGTACCGAGGAAGTGCGGAGCGTCAGCGACGAGCGCGTCGAGCTGCGCGGCACGCACCTTCGAGGGGCCGGCGCCGAAGCGTCCGTCACGGGGGAGGAGTTCGGCGGGAATAGTGAAAGTCTCGGGGGAGGTCATAGACTTAATCCTAGAAAAGAATTGGAGCCCCCCATGCGCGCACGTGTTAGCGACCTTCTCGCCGGTCTTTCCCCCTCCGCCACCTTGGCCGTAGACGCCAAGGCGAAGGCCCTTAAAGCGGCCGGTGAGCCGGTGATTGGCTACGGGGCCGGTGAGCCCGACTTCCCGACGCCCGCCCACATTGTGGAAGCCGCGGCCGCCGCATGTTACGACCCAGCGAACCACAAGTACACCCCCACCGCCGGTTTGCCCGTCTTGCGTGAGGCGATTGCCGCGAAGACGCTCCGCGACTCGGGTCTCGAAATCAGCCCGAGCCAGGTGCTGGTCACCAACGGTGGCAAGCACGCCGTGGCGACGGGCTTCATGACCTTGCTCAACCCCGGCGACGAGTGCATTATTCCCGCCCCCTACTGGACGACCTACCCCGAAGCGGTCTACCTCGCTGGCGCGACGCCGGTGCCGGTGATGACCAGTGAGGCCAATGGTTTTCGTTTGACCGTCGAGGACCTCGAGCGTGTCCGCACCGACAAGACCAAGTTGGTGGTCTTCGTGTCGCCATCGAACCCCACCGGCGCCGTGGTGGCGAAGGAAGACGTCGCGGCCATCGGGCGCTGGGCCGCCGAGCACGACATCTGGGTCATGTGTGACGAGATCTACGAGCACCTCACCTACGACGGCGTGGAACACGTCTCGATGCCCGTGGTGGCCCCCGAGTTGGGCGATCGCTGGATTGTCGTCAACGGTGTCGCCAAGACCTACGCAATGACCGGCTGGCGCATTGGCTGGATGATTGGTGCCCCCGACGTCATGGAGGCCGCCATCACGTACCAGAGCCAGACCACGTCGAACATCGCCAACGTCGCCCAGCGCGCCGCGGTAGCTGCCCTGTACGGCGGCCTCGACGACGTGTACGCCATGCGTGAGGCCTTCGACCGTCGTCGTCAGATCATGGTCTCCATGCTCAACGCCATTGACGGTGTGAACTGCCCCGTCCCCGAGGGCGCCTTCTACGCCTTCCCTAACGTCACCGGCCTGCTGGGCCGCTCCTTCGGTGGCCAAGTGGCCACGACCTCGTCGGAACTCGCCACCATCCTGCTCGACACCATCAAGATTGCCGTGGTGCCTGGTGAGGCCTTCGGCGCCCCCGGCTTCTTCCGCTTCTCCTACGCCCTGGGTGACGACCAGTTGATCGAGGGACTCGAGCGCTTCGCCGATTTTGTCAACGCTGGTTGAGGCGCTGATTTAATTCATTAGTCTTTAAGTCAACAATTGAAAGGACCCCCCATGGCCCGCGTACTTGTCACTGAAACGATTGCTGAATCTGGACTGCAGGCGCTTCGTGACGCCGGTCACGAGGTCGACATTCAGACGGGTCTCTCGCCCGAGGCACTTCTAGAGGCCGTCGTTGGAGCGCACGCGCTGATTATTCGCTCCGCGACGCAAGTTGACGCCGCCACGCTCGAAGCGGGCAAGGACCTGATTGTGGTCGGTCGCGCCGGTATCGGCCTCGACAACGTCGACGTCACCAAGGCCACGGAGCTGGGCGTGATGGTGGTCAACGCCCCCGTCTCGAACATTCTCTCGGCCGCCGAGCAGACCATGGCGCTCATCTTGGCGCAGGCCCGCAACATTCCTCAGGCCCACTCGGCCCTGAAGAACGGCAAGTGGGAGCGTTCGAAGTGGGAAGGTGTTGAGCTCCACGGCAAGACCCTCGGGGTCATTGGGCTAGGCAAGATTGGCGCCCTGGTGGCCCAGCGCGCGATGGCCTTTGGCATGCGCCTAGTCGCCTACGACCCCTACATCACCGACGAGCGGGCCCGTCACATGGGCATCGAGAAGTTGACGTTAGATGAACTACTGGCGCGGGCGGACTTCATTACTATTCACTTGCCCAAGACCAAGGAAACGACCAATCTGCTCAACGCCGAGTCGCTCGCCAAGTGCAAGCCGGGTGTGCGAATCGTGAACGTCGCCCGCGGTGGCATTATCAACGAGGCCGACCTCGCCGAAGCCATTCGCTCGGGCCACGTCCAGGGCGCCGCCCTCGACGTCTTTGAGAAGGAACCGACGACTGAGTCACCCTTGTTCGAGCTGCCCTCCGTTGTCGTGGTGCCCCACTTGGGGGCCTCGACGGTTGAAGCGCAAGATAAGGCCGGTATCGCGATCGCGGAGCAGGTCGAACTGGCCCTCGCGGGTGACTTCGTGCCCTTTGCCGTAAACGTCGCGGCCGGTGAAGTGTCGAACACGGTGCGTCCCTTCATGGGCCTGGCGGAGATCCTCGGTCGCTTCATCGGTGGCCTGCTTGATGGTGAGCCCGCCGACCTCGAAGTGATCTATCAGGGTGACCTCGCGGGCACCGGCACCAAGATTTTGACGCTCTGCGCCCTAAAGGGACTGCTGGTTGCGACGGGACACAACACGGCCTCGTTCGTCAACGCCCCCCAACTGGCGGCGGAGCACAACATCACCTTCGGTGAAGTGTCGACGCACGAAAGCCCCGAGTACGTCAACGTCATCACCGTTCGTTCCGGTCAGCACGCAGTGTCGGGCACGTTGATGACAATTGGCTCACGCGTCGAAACCCGCATCGTTGCCGTGGATGACCACAGCGTCGAAATCCCACCAGCGGCCTCCATGCTCGTCGTTCGTAACAACGACAAGCCGGGCATGATCGGTCACGTGGGCATGGCCCTAGGTGAGGCCGGTATCTCGATCACTGCCATGGCCGTGGGGCCAGACAAGCAGGCGGGAACGGCCCTGATGGTCCTGTCCACGTCGACGCCAACACCCAGTGAGGTTGTGGAGCGTCTTCGTGCGAACGAGGGAATCCTCGGTATTCACGTTATTGCGCTTCGCTAGAACTACTGCGTGGTGTTGACGCGGGGTGACTCGTGATTACCTCGACGATGCGGCATCGAGCATCATCGGCGCCGGTGGCGTCGTGAGAGCACATTGGCACGTCGGCAGGACCATACGCTCAGTGATGAGTGGTGTGTGGGTTTCAACGACACCGTCGCTCGCGACAGTGAACGCTTCCTCGATTGGTGCGGCGCCTACCTCATTCGGTGATGACATAACTAACCTCCCTCTCTGCGCTCACCGTACACCTCGAGGGCGAGGGAGGCGAATCAGACAACCGTACGAGAATGGGCACTCCTCGGTACGCTGAACGGCGAGAGAAAGCGACCGCCATGACCACCTTCACTGACAAGACAATTGTTGTTATCGGCGCCAGCGGCGTCTTTGGAGGGTTGATTACTCACGCCCTTCGTAACGCTGGGGCGGACGTCCGTCTCATTGTGCGTACGCCGAGCAATCTGGACATTTCGCTCCAGGACTTGCCGGTGGCGACCGCGTCAATCGGTGACCGCGCCGACCTCGAGGCCGCCTTCGCCGAGGTCACCCTTGGCCGTCCCGTCGACGGCATTATCAACTGTGCCGGTGTCGTGGCCTTCGGTAGCTTTGCCGACCTCAGCGACCGTGTAGCCCGTGACCTCTTCACCACTAACGCCCTCGGCACCATCAACGTGATCTCGCTGGCGACCCACGGCGTGAATCCCGAAGGCTTCCTTGCATCGTTCACCGGTGTCGCGGCCGACATGGCCATTGTCGGCATGGGCGCCTACTGCGCTTCTAAGGTCGCGGCCAAAACGGCCATGGCGGTAGCCACGCGTGAGTTGCGCGCGAAGAAGATCACCGTCCTCGATATCCGCGCACCTCACACCGAAACCGGTCTCGTCGAGCGCGCTCTCGAAGGTGCGGCCCCCAAGATGCCGCAGGGCCTCACGCCCGAAGCGGTCGTGGCTCGCGTACTTGAGGCCCTCGCGAATGGCGAAAAGGACCTCCCAGCGGACGCATTTCCGTCGGCGTAGGCTCGTCGCATGAACATCACCGAGTACCCATCCGTAGCGGTGTCCACCGTGGTGGCGGTGAGCCCCGAACGACTGTGGCAGGTCGTGTCAGACATCGACGCACCCGCCGCGTTCTCCGCGGAGTTCCGCGGCGCCTCGTGGTTGAGCGACGAACCCCACGGTGTCGGATCAACCTTTGAGGGTCACAACGGACGCGGTGAGAACACGTGGTCGACGATCTGCACCGTTACCGCCTTCGTCCCGAGCGTGATTTTCACCTACGTCGTCGACCGGGTGGACGAGCCCCTCGCTATTTGGTCCTACACCCTGAATCCCGAAGGCGAGAAGACCCGTCTGACCTTCACCGCCACGGTGGGCCTGGGGGAGTCCGGTCTCAGTAGTGCCGTCGCACGTGACCCTGAGAACGAAGCCACCATCGTGGCCAATCGACTTGCCACCTGGCAGCGCAACATGACCGCCACGGTGCAGGGTCTCAAGTCGTTAGCGGAAACTGCGAATTAAGCCGACAGTGCGGCGCGTATGGCGGCCGCGGCGCGACGACCACTGACCATCGCCCCCTGAATAGAGGGGGTTTGGGTGTAGTCACCGGCGACAAACAGGTCGCCGCGGCGAGCCGGTGTGTTCAATTCAAGGGGTCGTGCAATGACCGGCAGCGCGTGGCGCACTACTTGGCGCTCGATGAGGACAACGTCTCGCTCGTCGAGGTCGTAGAGTCGAGCGACGTCAGATGCCACGCGAGGGTCGTCGACGTCTCCCACCGCCGAGGCCGCAATCAAACTTCGTCCCTCCGGTGCTCGCTCGGGTGCCACCGCCGTGATGTCGAGGGTATTCCACAAACCGCGAACGGCGTCGATGCGAAATTGGTTGGTCTGGTGGAGGCGGGGAGTGGCGAACCAGTAGGCCGTCTGGGTTCGCCAGCCGAGGTCCGGCATTCCGACCAAGTTCGCCGCTGCGGTCTGATCGGTCGCGACCAGAACGGCCCGCGCCTCGTACCGATCCTGCGCGGTGGTAACGGAAGTGCCGTTAACGGCGAGGGCCGATTCGTTGTAGTGCACGAGGAGTCCCGGGCTCGAGGCGAGCAGGGCCTTCGGTAGTGCGCTCGCCCCTCCCGCCGGGACGCCGGGCCGACCAGACGCGAATGACTTGAGGAGGAGCTCGCTGTAGTGCCAGGAGGTTTCGAGAGCCTCGTCGAGCAAGGTGCCACGGAGAAATGGTTGGAGGACCCCATTGATCATGGCGTCGCTGAGGCCCTCGGCCAGGAGTCCGTCCATGGTGGCGTAGTCCGCCCCCCGCGTGAGTCGGGCAATGGAAGAGAATCGTGCTCGCACCAGCAGTCGAGCGAAGGCGAGACCATCGCGCAGCGAGAGGTGGGGGTGTTGCAGCGACCGGATACCACTGATAAGGGAGTAGCGCGGGCCGGCCACTTGATGGAACGTCGCTCCGTCACAGAATCGAATGACCGGGGCGAATGACCGCAGGTCGAGTGCGGGCAAGACCCCACTCGCCACGATTTCGGGGTAACTCGGATTTATGAGTTGGAACCCCTCATCGATGACGTAACCGTCAACGTTTCGCGATCGGACGCGACCGCCTAGGGCATCAGAGGCTTCGACGAGACGAACACTTAAACCATCTCCGACCAGCAGTTGCGCCGCGCGCAGTCCGGCCAGCCCACCGCCAACAATGACGATGTCGGTTGGTTCGCTCACGTGGGAAGGCTACCGGCGTACGGGAAGAGACGATTCAGGAGTAGAAGGCTTGTTTCATAGGCCTCCGTCAAAATCTGCGGAATTGTAAGGTAGATATCTGCGGAACTGTAAGGTAAGTATCTGCGAAACTGTAGTGTAGAAACATGCGGAATCGTAGGAAACGAGGGGGCGATAATGAGTAACGAGGCCGGCAGGTATCGAAATCGCATTGTCGACGCCGAACTCGATGTGTTGCTAAGGGGGCTCGCGGCGATAAGCCTCGAAGGACCCAAGGGCGTTGGAAAGACGTCCACCGCAGAGCATCGAGGGGGGTCGATCTTTCGCCTTGACGATCCCGAGGTGTTGCAACTCGTGAAGGCGCAACCGGAAGTGCTTGTCACTGCTAAGCGACCCGTCGTCATTGATGAATGGCAACAGTTTCCTCCATCGTGGGACGTTGTCCGAAGGGCAGTTGACGACGACGCT
>DAIPLC010000040.1:0-10420 GCA_036769405.1 Acidimicrobiales bacterium | reverse complement strand
GTGAATGAACCCCGCTGGGCCGTGAAAGGTCCAGCGGGGTTCTTCGTTTTTCGAGCGTGGAGCGGTGCTAGGTCGTCAGCGGGTGCAAAACGACGAGCTGGCCGTTGACCGTGTGAGTGATGCTCGTCAAGGCGTGGTGATAGCGCTTGCGCTTCACGAGCTTGCGTTTCGAAGCTTTCGGAAAGGGACCATGGAGGCGGTCCCACGCGATCGCGAAGCGCCGGTTCGTCGTCGCGACCGCTACCGCAACCATCAGGCCGGTCTAGCCGGCGACGGATTTGTCCTTCAGCGCTCCAAAGTGCGGCTCGACCGTGGTCCTTTGGCGCTCTTGAATGCGAAGCACTCTTGGCCATTATGGGTGCCGGGCGAGCCTTCGCCCAGTTGTTGTTTAGGAACTGTAGCGACCATCACCCAAGTAGAAGGGCAGCCATTGGAGCGGGAATCGCCCAGCTTCTGTTATCCAAATCTAGAATCGACTTGGTAGCAATCACCCCAGCGCCGAACTTGCGCTCCATGATGACAGCCTCACCTCGCCAACCCGCGTCAACCCACTTGCTCTCGATGGGGATGGTCATCCCAATACCGGACGATGTCGGTATTGGGATAGGTCCAAGGTCAACTTCGTGGCCAGATCCTGTCCGCGCAAATCCAATGGTGTCACTGGTGACCCAACGACCCTCGTCAAGATCATCAATCAAGCGAGCCAAGGAAACACCGATCGCCATTTCGGTGAGCGCCGTCATGTTCGGCCGCGCCAGTCCCGCCCTCAGGCGACTCGGCAACCAAGCGAGTAATGGGTCAGTCAGATACAACTTCGACTGAGCGCCCACCACCACCTCGCCCCGTTCTTTTCGCTGAGGGCACCACACTGTGGCAAAGGCCGCCGTCAGGCGCGCTAATCGACGTTCGAATACGTCTCTGGTGTACCCAAGTTGTGCCGCGGTGTCGGTCACATTGAGTGGACTTGTTGCGCAGCCACTCAATGTAGCTAGGAGAATCGGGATGGATTCAGGTGGCAATTCAGGGTCAATGTCCGCCCTCAGCCACGCGACAAGATCACGCTGGTAGGCCTCACTCACCGCACCCAAATTGCTGTACTCACTCACAGCTCTTGGGAATCCACCACAAGTGAGGTAGTCCTGCCAGGCCAGATCGAACTGATCGACGTGGAACCGAACGGTCTCCAATTCCTCGGCGACGGCGGCACTCATCAGGATTGCGGGGTGAACATGAGTCAGTAGCGGAATATCCGGACGTGTTGCTGCGAGGAAGGCTCGAAACGTCATAGGCAGCAGAATGCGTAATCGCCTGCCGCCGCTGGTGCCCGCCCGCCCCGCCATAAGGTTCCCCTCGACGTCTTCGTTCTCGTGCCAGCGACTACTCGTGACGACGACGGTGTCATCGCCGAGTGGATCCCCCTCTCGGGCCAACTTGAGAACGGATGTCCATCCCTTGACTGAGCCGACTTCGTCAAGAAGCCACACCCTGCGACGACGTTCGCTTCGATCGATAACTTTGGTGAGCTCCCGGCTTAGGGTGATGGCTCGACGCAGGTCGCGGGCCTGCATGCCGTCGCATTGCACCAGGATTACCTGGCGTGGGTCCACGTCTGCTCGTTGACAGAGGGCGGCAGCTGCGTCGATAAGAGCCACCGACTTGCCCACTCGCCTCGGACCGGTCAGCACAACGAGTCGATCAGTAATGGGTCCCGTCTCGACGTCTTGTAAGACATTCGATCGATAGCCGAGGTCGTAGTTCGCCCGGTCTCGGAGGAGGCGGTGAGGCCGTGTCCAAGCAGATGGGTCCGTTCCAGTAGCGCCCGCGGCCCACCAAGGGTTTGCATCAGCCAGTTGCCTTCTAATCTCGTCGTCACGCATGTTTTCAGGATACCCGCTGACCTGGATTTTTTAGTACACATACCTGCCAAAAGGTGGGGGGTAAGGGCTGTTCGACCTGACAGAAGGTAGGGGGTAAAGGCCTCTGCACCTGACAGAAGGTAGGGGGTAAGGGCTGTTCGACCTGACAGAAGGTCGAGGTAGGGGGCCATCGACTTACCCAGAGGCGAAAGGGGGCAGTCAATTGAGAAGTCGGGGCGTGAGGATCTCAGACCTTAGAAAACAACAGCCGAGCCAAGGCTTGTCGCTCCCGATGACGAGTCAAGAAGCTCATTTCGATACATCTTTCCTGATCGTGGCACTGCGCTCTGAAAAATCCGCGGTTGATCTCTGAAAAATCCATCTCCGCTCTCTGCGACACTAGGCGCTACTTGGGATCTGGACTTCTGTATTTGGCACGCCGAGAGTCAAATACAGAAGTAGGTAGGTCGGACATTCAAAAGTCCGGTTTTGATCGAGCTGGATGAGCTTTTCGGGTTGGAAGTCCGACCTGGCGAAGCGAACAGCGAGATCTACCGCTGCTGTGTTTGTCGAAGACGTGAATGAACCCCGCTGGGCCGTGAAAGGTCCAGCGGGGTTCTTCGTTCTTCGAGTGTGGAGCCGCGCTAGGTCGTCAGTGGGTGCAGGGCTTCAACACCACCCTTGACTTCTCGCGTGATCCACACCGAGTAAGGATGTGTCGTCACGGTGGCCGAACGCCAAAAAGGGGCTGACACGCATCTTTGAGGGACTCACGCTCCGAGCAAACCAAGCGGCACGACTGCGATCCCATCAGGGCGGCGGTAGGCCTCGGGTCCTGTGGTCACTACGACGAGGTCGAGAACGCTGTCACCAAGGATGTCACGTAGCCAGTTGAGGTGCTTGACATCATTCGATGTGATGGTCCCGCTGAGCTTGACCTCCACGCCGAGGACTCGGCCCTGATGCTCGACAATGAAGTCGACTTCGTGTCTGCCACCGTGGTCGCGAAGGTGGAAAGTCTGAGCACCGGACGATTGAGCGCAGGTGCGGACAGTCAGTGCCACCAAAGACTCGAAGAGCGCCCCCAAGAGCGGGCCATCTTGAGCACCGAAGTCGTCGCCCTCATCACCGCGCAGGAGATGCTCTCGGGTTCGTTTAAGTAATCGCACCGCAAGCGCAGGGTCGGCGAGATGATGCTTGGGTGCTGCTCCGAGTTTCTTGAAGTGGTTATTTCCTGGAAGCCAAGCCTCCAAGGGATCGAGAATGCGAAGTTGGGTTAGAAGCTCCGTGTAGGAGCTAGCCGTCATCTTCGATGGCTTCGTGCTCAGCCCCGCACTGGCGGCATCGCGGATAGTTTCCCACGATGCTGTTGTCGCAGTCGCTGCTGCGTACGCTGCCAGCCAGGCTTTGACCGCTGCGGGCCGGTTCACTCTGAAGCCAGCTTCGGGCATGTCGTGACTAACGATTCGATCGAGGTATCCATCGAGTTGCTTGGAGAGCGCTCTCCCTGAGAGATGCCGTAGACCGGGGAATCCGCCGGCCATAATCTCGTCAACGTAGTCACTGAGGGTCAGGGAGCTGCGCCCCGACACCTTTGATTTGCTGCCTGAAAGAAGGTCGTGGAACGATACGGTCGGTCGTCCAACACCGCGCTCGTGGAGTGTCAGCGGTCGAACTCTGACGTCGGCGATTCTGGCCGCCCCAGAGTGTGTCCCCGACAGAGGAGCGGAACCCGTCAGCAAGAACCTCGCGGGGGTGTGATCTTCGTCGACGATGTTTCTCACTGAGTCCCAGACAGCTGGAACTCGTTGCCACCCGTCAAGGAGAACTGGTGGATTGTCGAGCGCGATGACATTTGGGTCAGCCTCCAGCACGGTTCTCTCAGCCGGACGATCGAGGCGGCGCACCGTTCGACACCGCTGTAGTGCCGTTGTGGTCTTCCCCACCCCCTTGGGTCCATCCAAATGGATGGCGGAAATCTGAGGAAACAGTAGGTCCAGCTCATCGTCAACGACTCGCCGTACGTAGTCCCCCATAGGGTTGAATGCTTGGGGCATGCGCCTCCTTGCTTCTGCTCGTATACTAGTCCATTTGTGCAACGTATACTAGTCGATTTGTGCAAAACCTACTAGTCCACAGGTACTCATCGGTCGGCAGAATGAAAGACTTTCCTTGAACGTCGTTCCATGAGAAGGACAATCAGACGCACCACGACGCCCATCGAGGCGAGGACGTAGCCTGGGAGTGCGATGGCCGCACCCACCATTTGGGCGGTCCACTGTAGAGCCAAGTGACCCAATGCGTTGCTGCTCGCGCCCAAGGAGATCGAGGATAAAACCTTTCCCCCCAGAACCACCACGACGCCACTCACGATGAGAGCCGTTCCCACCATGCGAAACCCCGGTCGGTGACGTCCAAGTAACCACAACAGGACCAGCAAGCCTCCTGCGAGGAAGATAAGGGGGGTAAGGATGAGGGTTTCATGGGTCAACACGACGTGCGCGATTTTGAGCGGTCCCTTGGGCGTGAACGTCAGTTGCCAGTTCGGCAGCTGGGGCAGGTCGACGCCGTGCAAACTGGTAGGCAAGGCTGCCTCAAGCCGTGGAAGGTAGTCATTCGTGTTGAGCGTCACCGGCCGCTCTCGAAAAATGGCCTCGTACACCAATCTGGTCGCACCGCGAAAAGAACGCTCGAAGGCCGGCGAAGCCACGATTGTTTTGATGGCGGACACGAGCTGGGGACGAACCAGACTCAGGGCTGCTTGAACCAGCGGTGGACTCGCGGCGCTGAGTCGCTCCTCCGCTACCTCGGCCAAAGTCTGCTGATGGCGAGGCGTCTCGACGATCGCGAGAGCGTGGTTCGCCAGGGAAGTCCCACTCCCCGCCACAGCGATGGCCGACCACACCAGCGAAGTGAGCACCAAGACGAGCACACTCACGAGGACCAAGGTGGCTCGGAGCATTCGTGAAGGGAAAGACATACTCGGAGACTACCGACCATGAAGAACACACGTCGGTAGTCGACGGTCGAAAGAATGTGGCTCTTCGTGCGACCTCTCCACGACGCGGCATCGGTGGTGATCGCGTCGGCTGGAGGTCAGCGATGAAAGGTGCTCGCGTCGCTCAAAGGTGTCGAACGACTGCGCTTAACGTTGAAAAAGACGACGTTGAGCCGAACCACACAAGCGTCGAAGTGGTGGACCTACCTCGAAATTCAGGACGCGCGCTTTGGCAATACCCAGTTCGGACGCGGAAAGTGGCACGTGTAGCCATTAGGGATGCGTTCCAGGTAGTCCTGGTGTTCCGGCTCCGCTTCCCAGAAGTCGCCCACGGGCTCAACCTCGGTCACGACGACACCGGGCCAAATGCCCGACGCATTGACGTCAGCGATGGTGTCGAGGGCCGTCGCCCGCTGCGCTTCGTCGACGTAGTAAATCGCCGAACGGTAGCTGGGGCCCAGGTCGTTGCCCTGACGGTTGGGCGTCGAGGGGTCGTGGATTTGGAAGAAGAACTCGAGGAGCTCCCGGTACGAGGTGACGGCGGGGTCGAAGAGGATTTCGATGGCCTCGGCGTGGTTTCCGTGGTTACGGTACGTCGCGTTCGGCACTTCACCACCGGAGTAACCGACGCGAGTCGCGAGCACGCCGGGGCGCTTGCGAATTAAGTCCTGCATGCCCCAGAAGCATCCACCGGCCAGTACTGCGCGCTCTGTGTTGGTCATGACATTCTCCCTCTGCGGCGTACGACGTCGCTATCCACGACCATCGCACTGCACTCACTGGATTTCATTGTAGAGAGAAGACACCACGGCGAAAACGCCTGGTGTTGATCAGTGCCAGCGTGCTGGTCACCGCGTCGTTTGTCAGTTGTCACCTCCGTGTTACCTCCGCGTGCTCTACGGTGGAGGGCATCGCCACCTGGCGTTTCAAAGGAGCCCCCACATGACGACTGCATCTACTTCCGGTCACGACCTCGCCCACCAGCTGCTGACCGAAGCACTGGACGCCAACGAAGCGGCCGACTTCAGCCTCGCCATCGAGAAGGCGGAAGAAGCCCTCGAACTGTTCTGGGAAGTCGAAGAGCCCTGCCACGGCATCGCCGAATCGTTGTCGGCTCTTGGTTTCGCCTACGCCGGTAGCGGTGACGCTGACGCCGCCCGCGACGCCCGCTTCAACAGCCTGCTCAATTTCATCGGTGACGGTGACCGTGATGAGGTCCTTGCCTTGATGGACGTCGCTCGCCAGTCGGGTGAGGACGGCGACTTGCTGGGCGCTCGCGTGCACTGGCTGGCGGCCGCTGCGGTCTTCACCCAGTTGGCCACCGACGAGGACGAGGACGCTGCTTCGGAGGCCGTCGAGATGGCCGCGTACTGCCAGCTCCAGGCCGACACCTACGAGCACGACGAAATTGTCGCCGACCTCATTGAAGAAGAGTTTGAGGTTGAAGAGGGCGAGGACGCCGAGACGGCTCCCGCGGCTGAGGAAGCCAACTAACTCGTTCGCTTCGCGGCGAAAAATTCACGCAGCAACGTGGCCGCTTCCTCACGACGGACGTCGTACGCGAGGGTGGCTTCGTGAAGGAGCCGCGGGTCTTGCAAGACGTTGTAGCGAGACCCGACGGCTCCGGCCTTTTCGTCCATCGCCCCAATGACTACGCGCGCCACGCGGGCGTTGAGCAAGGCACCGGCGCACATCACGCAGGGCTCCAGCGTCACGTAGACCGTGGCACCATCGAGTCGGTAGCGGCCGAGCGCCAGAGCCGCGGCGCGTAAGGCGACGATTTCGGCGTGCGCGGTCGGATCGCCATCCAGTTCTCGCCGATTCTCTCCCATGGCGATGACTTCGCCATCGATAACAACCACACAGCCCACGGGAACGTCATCGTGACCGGCCGCCACCTGGGCGGCGGCCAGCGCGCGGTCCATATACGAGAAATCATCGAGCGTCATTGGTGTCGAGCCTAGGTCGTACGGGCCTTAAAACAGCCCCTCGAGCGACGTTGTAGACTCGTAGACGGAGGAGTGCGAGAGCGGCCGAATCGGGCAGTCTCGAAAACTGCTGTGTCTACGGGCACCGTGGGTTCAAATCCCACCTCCTCCGCCATGCGGAACACGGGTGACTTCGGTCACCCGTTTTCTGCTTCCTGTGGCTAATTCTCGGACGCAGCGATACGCTGGAGAGCACCGCGCAAAGAAGCGCGACAACTCGAAGGAGAGCATCATGGTTGCGTCTGTTGAATCGACTGTTGGCACCGAGCGCAAGGTCGTTACCGCATTGCCCGGACCAAAGTCGCAGGAACTGCACGCCCGCCGCAAGGCCGTCGTGAGCGCCGGCGTGACCGTTGGCTTCCCCATCTACATTGACCGTGCCGAAGGTGCCATCATCGTCGACATCGACGGCAACCACATCCTCGACCTCGGTTCCGGTATCGCCGTGACCAGCATCGGCCACGCCGTGCCCGAGCTGATCAAGGCCGTGAGCGAGCAGGTCGCCAAGTTCACCCACACCTGCTTCATGGTCACCCCCTACGAGAGCTATGTGCAGGTCTGCGAGGAACTCTCAGCGCTGACCCCCGGCACCCACGAAAAGCGCACGGCCCTGTTTAACTCGGGCGCCGAAGCGGTCGAGAATGCCGTCAAGATTGCTCGCCACGCCACTGGTCGCCAGGCGGTCATCGTCTTCGACCACGCCTACCACGGTCGCACCAACTTGACCATGGCCCTCACCGCCAAGAACATGCCCTACAAGGACGGCTTCGGCCCCTTCGCCCCCGAGGTCTACCGCGTCTCGATGAGCTACCCCTTCCGTGACGGTCGCTCGGGCGCTGAAGCGGCGGAGTTTGCCATCAAGCAGATCGAGACCCAGGTGGGCGCGAAGAACGTCGCTGCCATCCTGATTGAACCCGTGCAGGGCGAGGGTGGCTTCATTGTCCCCGCCGAAGGCTTCCTCCCCGCGCTCTCGGCGTGGACGAAGGCGAACGACGTTGTCTTCATTGCCGACGAGATTCAGAGTGGTTTCGGCCGCACCGGCGCCTGGTTTGCCGTTGACCACGAGGGCGTCGTGCCCGACATGATCACCACCGCCAAGGGCCTCGCCGGTGGTATGCCGCTCGCCGGTGTCACCGGACGGGCCGACCTCATGGACGCCGTCCACGAAGGCGGCCTCGGTGGTACCTACGGTGGTAACCCCGTCGCCTCGGCCGGTGCACTCGCCAGCATCAACTTCATGCGTGACCGCAACCTGCTCGAGCGCGCCCGCGAGCTCGGTGAGACGATTACGGCCGCTCTGACCAGCCTGGCCCAGGACGTCACCATCATTGGTGAAGTACGTGGTCGCGGTGCGATGATCGCCATGGAACTCGTCGAGCCCGGCACCAAGAACCCCAACGCCGCGGCCGCCAAGTCCATCGTCAAGTACTGCAATGACCGTGGCGTGATCGCCCTGGCCTGCGGTACCTACGGCAACGTCATTCGCTTGCTGCCCCCGCTGGTCATCACCGACGAGCAGCTGGCTGACGGTCTCGCCGTCTTGAGTGACGCCGTTCGCGCCGCGAACTAAGTCGTCGTAACGCCCACGTTCTTCCTTCAGTTACTGCCCTAGGCGGGCAACTGAGGTGGGGACGTGGGCGTTTCTAATTAACTCACCCATCGATGGAAATGACGGAGGCGCGGGCAAGATCCGCGCAATGTCACGTAACACCACGGAGTGAGCGGCGTCCTTGGCCACCGTGCTCGAAGCCGGCACGAATGGCAGCACCCCCGATGCGAGCCAGCACACCGCCACGACGCCGACGAGCCCAGCCGTCATGCCAATGGCGGAGTCGAGCAGCTCAATCTTCCAGATTGGCAGGAGCTTCAGCAGTCGACGAGCGAACAGGCGACCAATAAAGGCGCCAATACTGCCGCACACTAGGACCCCGACGATGACGAGCGACGGTTGCCACCACGTGAAGTGGTGCGTGTACCGAGCGACTTCCTTCGGTAGGTACAGCAAGGCGATCAGCAATGCTGCCCCTCGGCCCAGGAAAGAGAGCACCTGACCGAGGGCACCGAGTCGCCATCCCCTCACGGCGGCGAAGAGGACAACCACCGCGATTCCTATGTCGACAACATGCACAAGTGAAGAGTAGACGACCACACCCCAATTTCTGCACGACTACCATTAGCCCCAGCGCAAAGTGACGGAGTACGGAGTGAACATCATCGGCCACCAGGCACGAAGTCGTATGCGGCGCACTGTGGTGGTCCTCGTGGCGTCAGCACTCCTCAGCGCTTGTGGTGGCATCCATCGAGCGCTGCCACCAATCACGGTCGATGCCGTCCCCAGCCTCAGCATCAACACGCCCCTGCTGGTCAGCGGCTGTGCGTTGACACACTGCTGGGCGGCCGGGAGTACCACCGTGCAGGGCATTACCAGCACCCTGATCGAGCGTCGCCTCGACACTGGTGGGTGGACCACCGTCACCGCCCCGAGCACTGATGGTGACCTGACGGTCATGGCCTGCAGCAGCACGACGTGTGTCATTGGCGGTTCCCGCAATGGACTGGACCTTCTGTGGTCAGCCTCCATGGCGAGCGCCACCCTTTCTTCTCAGACCGTCTCCACCGGTACCGGTATCGATGCCCTTAGTTGTATGGCTGATGGCTGCATGGCGATTGACCACACGACCGACGGTGCCTATCGCCTCGTGAATGTGAGTGATCTCACTGTCGCCCCGGTGTCCACCCTGGAGGCGCACAGTACCGTCACCTCGCTGAGCTGCACTTCGTCAACGCAGTGTTGGCTCGGTGCCACTACCGCCGCGGGCCAGGCCGTGGTGTTAACGACCTCGGACGGCGTGTCGTGGACGGCCGTAGCAACGCCAACGTGGTCATCGGTACTTTCGCTCTGGTGTGACCAGCACTGTGTCGCCCTCACCCAGGATGCGAGTGCGCAGTACGTCGCGCGGCAGACGTCAAGTGGTTGGACGACCACGCACGTCCCGTTCACGGCCAGTGCACTGAGTTGTGTGTCCTCGCAACACTGCGTGGTGGTCGGCCAGGACGATAGTGCCGCCGGAGCGGGCGCCGTCTGGAGCCCCGATCAACTCCAGCGCTTGGTTATTCGCTACGCGCCAACCCCCTTGAATCGTGTTGGCTGCAGTACGAGTGACTGTGTGGCCGTCGGGTCGACGACGCTGCTCTCGCTACGCCGCTAGGCGCGCAGCGTCGCCCAGAGAAGTTTCGGCACGCCGCGCCAACCTTGACCGCCCTGCACGTCAAGGAGCCGCCGAATGGCCGTGGCGCCACGTGTTTTGGTGACGAACCACGGTGGCGTGGGGACCGCCACAAAGGGTCCCCGTACGACTGACTTCTCCACGTCGGCAAACATGAACGTATTGGCCACGACGCCAACGCCGGAGCGAATATCTGTCGTGGGGTGACCCGGATAGGCGCCCCACGTCGTCGTGCCGGCGAGGAAGCTCAGCGCGTGCCACGCGTTGAGACCCACGCTGCCGTACCGCAGGGTCGCGAGGGCGTGGTCCAGTGCGGCGGCCACGGGGGCCTCCTTAGCAGTGCGGGGGTCA
>DAIPLC010000169.1:0-2428 GCA_036769405.1 Acidimicrobiales bacterium | reverse complement strand
GATTTGCAGCGCAGGGATGTACACCACCAGAGCGACGGCCGCCACTGCAGGGGCACCACCGTACAGAGCGCCTAGGACCGTTGCGAGAACGCACAGGCCGTAGAGGACAGCGCCATTGCGTCGACCAACGCGGGCCGCGAGCGTCCGCTTGCCTGATTCTCGATCACCGTCGATATCACGCAAATTATTGGCCTCCAGCAATGCACACGCCATGGCACCGGTCACGAGACCCCACCACCACACGTGGAGCGGCATGGCGTTATGTTGGGCGTAGGCCGTTCCGACCGTCGCCACGAAACCGAAGTAGATCAGTACGAACAGTTCACCGAGGCCCATATAGCCGTAGGGCTTTGGTCCCCCAGTGTAGAGCCATCCCGCCGCGATAGCGGTTGCCCCAATGACGAGGAACCACCACGTCGTCCTCGAAGCCAGGGCCGCCCCCGCCACACCGGCGATGGCGTAACAAATGAAAGCCGCCTGCTTCACCTGAGCGGCCGGCACCAGTCGCGATGCGGTGAGACGGAACGGACCGACGCGAACTTCATCAGTGCCGCGAATGCCATCGGAATAGTCATTGGCGTAGTTCGTGCCAACCTGCAAGAACAGCGCCACCAGCAGACTCAGTGCGGTGGTGACCACGTTGATGCCGTGGCCGGCGAACGTCGCACCAATGGCGACGGGCACCGCGGCGGCGGGCAACGTGCGGGGACGAGCTGCTTGCCACCAGCGATCGATGGGACCGGGGGTCGCCGTGCTCATGGTCGCTTCGGGAATCGAGAGAAGTCGGGTGCTCGGTGTTCCACGAAGGCGTTGCGACCTTCTTGCCCCTCTTCGGACATATAGAACAGCATGGTGGCGTCGCCGGCCAATTGCTGGATGCCGGCCAGGCCATCTTCGGCGGCGTTGAAGCCCGCCTTAAGCATGCGCAGGGCCAGCGGCGACAGTGTCAAAATCTGGCGGCACCACGCGACGGTCTCTCGTTCGAGGTCGTCGAGGGGGACGACAGTGTTGACCAGACCCCAGTCAAGGGCCTGCACCGCGTTGTACTGGCGACAAAGGAACCACACTTCCTTGGCTCGCTTGAGACCAATGGTGTTGGCCAACAGCGACGACCCGTACCCACCGTCGAATGAGCCGACTCGTGGTCCGGTCTGCCCGAATCGGGCGTTCTCGGCGGCGATACTGAGGTCGCAGACCAGGTGCAAGATATGCCCTCCGCCAATGGCGTATCCCGCAATCTGCGCAATCACCGGCTTCGGCAAACGGCGAATCTGTACCTGGAGGTCAAGAACGTTGAGTCGCCCCACCCCCTGCTGGGCCACTTCGTCGTCGCCAATGTACCCGTCGTCACCCCGAATCTTCTGGTCACCACCGGAGCAGAAGGCGTCGGGGCCAGCACCGGTGAGCACGATGACGCCCACACTGGTGTCATTGCGAGCGCGTTCAAAAGCGTTTATCAATTCAAACAACGTCTGAGGGCGGAAGGCGTTGCGGCGCTCCGGACGATTGATAGTGATGCGCGCAATCCCCTCGGCCACTTCGTAGATGATGTCGACATACTCGTGTGCCACCTGCCACGCCGGCAAAGGCAGCGAGCGAAACTGCTCGACGGGATCAATAGGGTCGCCAGAAATAACGGTGGTAGCCATGAACCCACGCTACCGGTCGACTCACCAGTCGCCGTCATTACTCCTAGGCTTGGTGAGTGACTTCCCTCCTCGCGCTCGACCTCCCACTTGGCCCCGCCCTCGTCGAGGAGTTGACCGAATGCGCGATGACCAGTCAGGCCTTCTGCATCCTCGATCAACGCCTCTCCCCTCGGGCCCGCGAGGCAGCCCTCGTCGCACTGGGCGCAACCCACGTCCGAGACGAAAGTGGCACGACAACGCTGAGTAGCGGTCGCGGCGTTGACGAGGGCGACGCACTCGTGATGTTGACGTCGGGTTCTAGTGGGGCGCCTAAGGCCGCTATCCACACATGGGAATCCCTCATCGCCAGCGCTGCCCTGACGCAAACAACGCTGCGGGGCGAGGTCGCACCCGTCTGGATGAGTTGCCTCCCACCGGCACACATCGGCGGCCTCGCCGTTCTGCTTCGCTCCGTTCTCAACGACGCCGAACTGCGTTTCGGTGAGGACCTGACCGGCGGACCAGCCATGGGGGCCACCCATATTGCCGTCGTTCGCCCACAACTCGCTCGCTACGACCTCTCGGGATACCAGGTCGTGCTCGTTGGTGGCGCCAAACCGCCGAGCGCCGTCGCCGCCAACGTTCGCGCCACCTGGGGGCTCACCGAGACGGGTTCGGGCATCGTCTACGACGGCGTGGCTCTCCCCGAGGTCGAGGTGTGCTCGCTCAATGGTGAGCTCTTCGTTCGCACGCCGACCCTCTTTCGCGCGTACCGCGACGCCGAGAGGCCCGCGGTGGTT
>DAIPLC010000168.1:0-2476 GCA_036769405.1 Acidimicrobiales bacterium | reverse complement strand
ACATCACCCGCGTGGGCGCCGGTCCTTTCCCGACCGAACTCGACGGCGAACTGGGCGACCTGCTGGTCGACCGAGGCCACGAGTACGGCACCAACACTGGTCGCCGCCGCCGCGTTGGCTGGTTCGACGCGGTGATGGCTCGTCAGGCCGCCCGCCTTAACTCGTTGACCGAGATTGCCCTAACCAAGCTCGACGTGCTCGACACCTTGGACGAAATCAAGGTGTGCGTCGGCTACGAGGCCGACGGCGTTCGGTACAACTACCCGCCGTACCACCAGTCCACGCTGCACGACGTCACGCCCATTTACGAGACCCTGCCCGGTTGGCAGAGTGACCTGACCGCTTTCACGTCGTTCGACCAACTGCCCCAGGCCGCCCGTGACTACGTGGCCTTCTTGCAAGACACCATTGGCGTACGGATCTCCGTCGTCGGTGTCGGGCCCGGACGCGAGCAGTTCGTTCGCCCCTCGTGATGCGGGTCGTCGTTGTTGGCTCGGGCGGGCGCGAACACGCCCTCGCCTGGGGGCTCGCGAAATCGGCGGACGTCATCGTCACCCCCGGTAACGCCGGCATGGCGGCGCACGGACTGACCTGCACGACCACCCCCGCCACCGAACTCGACGCCGACCTCGTGGTTATTGGCCCCGAGCAGCCACTCGTCGAGGGTCTCGCTGAACAACTACGCGCGCAGGGTAAGGCCGTCCTGGGACCGAATACAGACGGTGCACAGCTCGAAGGTTCGAAAGCCTTCATGAAGGACTTTCTCGCGGCGGCGGGTGTGCCCACCGCGGCGTACGGGACATTCACTGAAGTGACACCGGCGCTGGCCTTTCTCGAGACCATGACGCCGCCCTACGTCATCAAGACCGACGGCCTCGCCGCCGGTAAGGGTGTCTTAGTCACCGATTCGCTCGACGAGGCCCGCAGTGACGTGCGCCACAAATTGAGCGGTGACGCCTTTGGCGCGGCCGGCGCGACCATCATCATTGAAGAGGGGCTGATTGGCGAGGAGTGCTCGCTGATGGTGCTCTGTGACGGCACGTCGGTGCGGGCACTCGCCACCTCACAGGACTTCAAGCGAGTTGGCGACGGTGGTACCGGGCCGAACACGGGCGGTATGGGGGCCTATAGCCCGATGCCTCACGTGGCGACCGACGTCGTTGACGACATGATGGACCGCGTACTGGGTCCAACGCTGAACGAACTGAAGCGGCGCGGCATTGACTACCGAGGCGTGCTCTACGCCGGTGTGATGCTCACGGCGAACGGTCCAAAACTGCTCGAGTACAACGTCCGTTTTGGTGACCCCGAAACGGAAGTGCTGATCCCTCTCTACGGCGACCAGGTCGCCGAGCTGCTACTGGCCACGGCGACTGGCCGTCTGGACTCGGTCGACGTGACCCCATCGGGCGCGGCGGTCACCGTGGTGCTGGCCTCGCACGGGTACCCCGAATCCTCGCGACGCGGCGACGTCATCACCGGACTGGACGCCACTGGTCAACTCGCTGCGCCGATTACTGGCGTGACGGTATTTCACGCCGGCACCGCCCTCGATGACGAGGGACGCTTCGTGACCAATGGTGGACGCGTCCTGGCGGTCACGGCCCACGCCGACAGCCTCGTCGCGGCGCGCGAGCGCGCCTACCAGGCGGTTGGTCAGATTGATTTCCCCGGTCGCGTGCTGCGCACCGACATTGCCGAACTCGCAACGAAAGGCCTCGCATGATTCCCCGTTACGCCCCCAAGGACGTCGCCGCCCTCTTCAGCGACGAACACCGCTTTGACACCATGCTCGAGGTAGAGATCTTGGCCGCCGAAGGACTAGCCGCCATTGACGTGCTGCCGGCCGACGAAGTAGCCCAGTTGCGGCCGCGTCGCCCGGTGATTGACGCCGACTTTGTCCGTGAAGTCGAGGAGCGTGAACTCATCACCAATCACGACACCGCGGCCTTCGTCGACCTCGTGCAGTCACGCATCGGGATGCCCGAAGGGGCGTGGATCCACTACGGCCTTACCTCGTCCGACGTCGTTGACACCGCTCTCTGCGTCACGCTGACGCAAGCCATGGACATCGTGATTTCGGAAGCGACGGCGCTTCGTGATGCTCTTACGCGGCGGGCGCAGGAAACAATTTCGTGGCCGATCACTGGTCGCACCCACGGCATGCACGCCGAGCCCACCACCTACGGGGCCAAGTTCTCCCTCTTCGCGCTGCAGGTCAATCGTGACCTCGAACGCGCCAAGCGCGCACGTGACGGTATTGCCGTGGGCAAGCTGTCGGGGGCCGTGGGGACCTACTCCAACATCAGTCCCAGCGTGGAGGCCTACGTCTGCGAACGACTCGGCCTCACGCCGGTACCGGCGACCCAGGTCATCGCCCGCGATCGCCACGCCGAAGTCCTCTACGCCTGTGCTGCACTCGGCACCGCCATGGAGCAGTTCGCCCTCGAGGTGCGCCACCTCGCCCGATCCGAAG
>DAIPLC010000039.1:6316-10771 GCA_036769405.1 Acidimicrobiales bacterium | reverse complement strand
TCACACGCTTTCCAAGCGTGCCGATTCGGCCGCTCTCGCACTCCTCCGAATCAGTAGTCGTCGTGAAAACGAATACCGGTCTCCAAGGCTACCCGACGGGCGATGGGTGACTTCCGGTAATCTTGAGAAGCCGAGGTTCAAAGCGGTGGTCGGGTCCCGTGCGACGGACCTTCGTGAACCGAGTCAGGGGTGGAAGCCAGCAGCTCTCAGCGAAGCGTTCGGGTGCCACGGTCAGCCTGGCCACCGCTTTGAACCTCGGCGTGAACAGCCCGCCGTTAGCATTGAGCCATGGCTACTTCCCCGCAGGTTCCGACT
This sequence comes from Acidimicrobiales bacterium, assembly GCA_036769405.1. Taxonomy (GTDB): domain Bacteria; phylum Actinomycetota; class Acidimicrobiia; order Acidimicrobiales; family RAAP-2; genus RAAP-2. The sequence continues at coordinate 10,456 of DAIPLC010000039.1, read as the reverse complement.
TCTCTCGACGGTGTGACCTCGCTCTATCGCCGCTTCCGCCCTGGTCGATTTGCCGAACTTCGAGGTCAAGAACACGTCGTTCGTGCTCTGCAGGGCGCCGTCGCTAAGGATCGCGTCAACCACGCCTACCTGTTCTCGGGTCCCCGCGGCACCGGAAAAACGACCACGGCCCGCATTCTCGCCAAGGCCCTCAACTGTGAGAACCCCAAGGACGGCGACGCCTGCAACGTGTGCGCCAGCTGTGTGGCCATCACCAAGGGCTCCTCACTCGACGTGACCGAGTTGGACGCGGCGTCGAACAACGGTGTGGAGGACATTCGCGACATCACCGCCGGTGCTTGGCACGGGACCCCGGGTCGCTGGAAGGTCTACATCTTCGACGAAGTCCACCAGTTGACCAAGGCCGCGTCGGCGGCTTTGCTGAAGACCCTCGAGGAACCACCGGCACACGTCGTTTTTGTGCTGGCCACCACGGATCCCCACAAGGTCCTCCCGACGATTCGCAGCCGCACCCAGCACCTGGAGTTTCGCCTCATTGGTGGCGATACGTTGAATACGTTGCTCCAGGACGTCCAGCACGCGGCGGGCCTCGAAGCGAGTGACGAACTCATCGACACCGCGGTGCGACTCGGTCGAGGGTCGGCCCGTGACGCCCTAAGTGCTCTGGACCAGCTCATCGCGACCGGGACCGGCGAAGACGCCACGCCGGACTTCGACGGACTTTTCGCGGCCCTCGCGGCGAATGACGCCGCCATGGCGCTGCAGACGCTGGCGACGTTGGCCCGAGACGGCTGGGACCCCGAGCAGTTGGCGGAGCACTTCGCCGCCGAAACCCGACAGGCCTTCTTGCTCCAAGTGGCCCCCGACGTGGCCGACGTCACCGGCGCCGACCGCACGCGCCTGACGACCTGGGGAAGTGAGATTGGTCTGGCTCGCACGGTGCGCGTGCTCGAGACCGTTGGGCGCACGATGCGTGAGATGAAGAGCGCCCCTGACAAGACCGTGCTGCTCGAGGTGGCCATGGTGCGTCTGGTCATGCCCGATCTGGACTCGTCGATCGATGCCCTCGCTGAGCGGGTGACCCGACTGGAGCGAGCACCTCAGGCCGCTCCGGTTGCCGCGCCTACGCCCCCGGCCCCTGTCCTCAAGCCCATTGGATCGGTGGCACCCGTTACGCCCGCACCAGCTCCCACACCGGCTCCGACGCCACCGGCGACCGCACCTACACCCGCTCCCGTGCCGTCGCCAATTGGTTCGGTCACGACCCCACCACCGGTAGCACCGCAGCCGGCAGCACCCACACCTCCGGCTCCCGCACCGGCTCCCGCAGCCCCCGTGGCCACGGATGGTCCGCTCCACCCGGCGGACCTTCGCGAGCGATTCACGCAGCGCGTTATTGGACGCACGTCCCGCGGCGCTCAGATGATCTTGAAGGCCGCGCGCATTATGAGTACTGATGGCGACCAGATCACGCTCGCCGTCGCCGACGAAGAAGTCCGTAAGCACGCCCAGGACATAACGCCGAGCGTGCGGGCCGCTCTCGAGCACGAGTTCCGTCGACCCATTGCCTTGAACTGGATTGTCGATACCGGTGCCGCCGTTGTCATGCCAACGCCAGCGCCAACGCGGTCCGCACCACCAACGGAGGATGAACTCGCCGAGGCCGCGATGGCGGGTGACGAGGACTTCGCGCCCACTGATGCACCCAATGTCGTCACCTCAGCGACCCAGCACTTGATTACCCAGGCCTTCCCGGGCGCCAAGGAAGTGTCGTGAGTAGTTACCCACCGTCGCTCCAAATGGTGGTTGACGAACTCGGACGATTTCCCGGCGTTGGTCCGAAGTCGGCGCAGCGCATTGCCTTCTGGCTCATGCGCCAGCCGAGCGAGGACGTCAACCGTCTCTCGAGCGCGTTGACGGACATGAAGGCGAACTTGAGTTTTTGTTCGCAGTGTTGCAACTTTGCCGAATCAGGTGACCTCTGCCCCCTGTGCAGTGATGACCGACGTGACCAACACGTCATCTGCGTCGTGGAGAGTCCTCCTGACGTCATTGCCGTTGAACGCTCGCGAGCCTTCAATGGGACCTACCACGTCCTCCACGGATTGCTCAATCCTCTCGAGGGGGTAACGCCCGATCGTTTGCGCATTCAGGAGTTGATCAAGCGCCTCCACGGTCCGGTGACCGAGGTGATTCTGTGCTTCAACGCCAATCTCGAGGGTGACGCGACGGCCATGTACTTGAGCAAGCTGCTGCAAGTGCCAGGTCTCGTGGTCTCGCAGCCCGCCAACGGCTTGCCGGTCGGAGGCGACTTAGAGTTCGCCGACGACCTGACGCTCAGTCGGGCCATTAGTGGCCGACGCGTCCTCGCCGACTAGGCGAAGCGCACCACGCAGAGCAGACCAACAACGAGGCAGTAGATCGCGAAGGGTCGCAGCGTCTTGGTTTTGAACCAACGCGACAAGAACGCCACCGAGACGTAGGCCGCGACACCGGCCACAATGGCGCCCACGAGGGTTTGGAGACGAACTCCGTCACCGGCGGCGCCAAAGAGTGACGGCAACTTATAGAGACCGGCGAGCAAGATGACGGGTGTCGCCAAGAGGAACGAAAAGTTCGCGGCTCCCTCGTAGGAGAGACCCTCGGTCACACCCGTAACGATGGAGACGCCGCTGCGTGAGATACCGGCAAAGAGGGCCAGGATTTGTGACGAGCCAATGCGCAGCGCCGAGGCGACGGGCAAGGTGTCCTCGGTCACATGGGTGGCGCGGCGACCTTGGTGGCGACGGAAGCGCTCACCGACCAGCAACACCAATGCGTTCAGAACGAGGAAAAGAGCGGCCGCCAGGGGCTTGGCGAAGAGTTCGCGAAGAGGCTTCTCGAGCACGAGGCCCACCACGCCGACGGGAATGGTGCCGAGCACCAGGAGGGCGAGCAGTCGGTATTCCGGGGTGACATTGTCGTCGTTGATACGCCACAAGACGGCGGCCCCGTCGGTGCGGACGCGAGTGACGTGGGTAATGCCAGCGCGTACGAGGCGAGCCCAGGTGTCGCGGTAGAAGGCAATGAGTCCCAGGGCGGTACCCACGTGCAGTCCCACCAAGAAGGTCAAGAAGAATGACTGCTGGGCGGTCTGGGAACTCACGAGGTTGTGCCACCCGAAGAGGGCGGGCACGAGCACGCCGTGGCCGAGGCTCGACACGGGGAAGAGCTCGGTGATGCCCTGGAGAAGGCCCATGAAGATGGCCTGAAAGTAGGAGAGGGTAACGGTCATCCCTCCACGATAGGACCCTTAACCCGACGGCGGATGCACCCGAGCGGTCACAATTGGTACATGCGCTTTCTCACCATTGTCCGTCACGCCGAATCGACACCGGCTCCCGCTGGCGGTTCTGACCGTCAGCGGACCTTGAGTGTGCGTGGGGAGGCCCAGTGTGCGCAGTTACGTGCGTGGGCCCTCGACTCCAATGCACTCGGTGCGTACGGTCCGGTAACGGCGCTGGTATCGGCGGCCACGCGCACCACGCAGACGTTCAACGAGTCCTTCGCCGACACCCCCTTCGTGGCCGACGTCGAATTCTCCTCGCTGATCTACAACGGGCACCGAGACGTCACGGCCGACGACCTGCTGATTGACCTCGCGGCCATTGATCCCGTGACGACCTCGCTGCTCACGGTGGCCCACAATCCCACCGTGACCGAGCTACTAGCCACCCTGCTCGGTGACCTCCCCGCCAGTGCCCACGAGGGGATTCCCGTGGGTGGTGCGTACGTGGTGCGAATCAAGGACAACGAACCGGTGGGCCGCACCTCGTACGAGTTCGTGACGGCGTACCTGCCCGACTAACGAACCAGCAAGACCGCGGCGTCGCCCTGTCCGCCACCGCCGCACAGGCTCACGGCGGCCATGCCGCCACCCCGGCGGCGTAGTTCGTAGAGGGCGGTGAGGGCGAGTCGGGTACCGGACATGCCAATCGGGTGACCGAGGGCAATGGCCCCACCGTTGGGATTGACGGACGACTCGTCGAGTCCGAGTTCGTCCATCGACGCGAGGGCCACGGTGGCGAAGGCCTCGTTGATCTCCACGAAGGAGAAGTCGCGTACGTCCACGTGGCCCCGGCGAGCCGCTTCGCGAATGGC
>DAIPLC010000039.1:0-6216 GCA_036769405.1 Acidimicrobiales bacterium | reverse complement strand
AGAACGATGGGGTCACCCTTACGAGGCGTGATGGTGAGCGGAGCGATCTCGACGTCGAAGAATCCATTGGCCTGGGCGGCCGCTGCGAGCTGGTGCGATCGGGCGGCGAACTCGTCTTGACGAGCGCGGGAGAACTGTCCGGCGTTGTAACGCTCGGTGGCAACCCCCATGGCGCAGTGGTCGAAGGAGCACGTCAGGCCGTCGTGCAGCAGCGAGTCAACCACGGTCTGGTCGCCGTAGCGGTACCCCCCGCGGGCGCCGGGCAGCAGGTACGGGGCATTGGTCATTGATTCCATACCCCCAGCGATGACGACGTCAGCGTCGCCACTACGAATCATGAGGTCGGCGAGGTAGAGCGACTGGAGACCAGAGAGACAGACCTTGTTGACGGTCGTCGCGTGCACCGACATCGGTACGCCCCCACCAACGGCGGCCTGGCGAGCGCTGATTTGGCCGGTGCCGGCCTGCAAGACGTGACCCATAACGACGGCGTCAACCGCGTCGGGTGCCACGCCAGCGCGAGCGAGCGTAGCGGCGACGGCGTGGGCGCCGAGGTCAACGGCGCGCAGGCTGGCCAGACTGCCCGACAGTTTGCCGATTGGCGTGCGGCTTCCCGCAACGATGACGGTTCGTGACATGAGCCCCCCTTGGTGTTCAGTGAAAAGTTAGTGCAGTCAGCGGGGCGCGGAGACCGCGAGTGCCGCGGCGAGTGTGGCGAGTCCACCGGCCGATAGCGCTGTCAACCACAGTCGCACTTGCGGTCGGGCGATCCACTTCGCGGCGCGGTCCACGAGGGCCACGAATGACAGGTACCAGGCCAATGACACACAGGCCTGCACGCCGGACAACAAGATGATCCCTGTCCCCAGGGACCAGTGTGCCGGAACGAACTGGGGGATGAAGGCCACGGCGAAGACGCACGCCTTGACGTTGGTCAAATTGGTGAAGAGGCCGAGGCGAATCGCGGCGAGGGGCCGGCTCTTCGCCGTGCCCGAGGGGTCAAAGGCCCCGACACCTCGGCGCAGGGACCACAACGTCGCGAGGGCGAGTCCCCCGAGGTAGGCCACGCCCAGGTATTTCAAGATGTTGTAGGCGAGGGGGGAGTGAGCGAAGACCACGCTGAGCCCCAGGGCCGAGAGCGTGCCCCAGATGAGGAGGCCGAGGGCGTTTCCGGCCACCGAGAGATACCCCGCTCGGGCGCCACCCATCATCGTTTGGCGAAGCACCATGGCCATACCCTGCCCGGGCACCATCGCCAAAATCAGGGCCGTGATAGCAAAAAGGGGGAGTACGCGAAGAAATGCCACGGTCTCTCAGTGTAGGGAACAGAGGCATTTACCCGACTCGACCTGCACGCTCCTCGTTCCCTAGGTAGCCTTGAGGACTATGGAATATTCAATGGCGCAACGAGTTGAAGACCTACGAGCTCGTAAGGCGGAGGCACACGAGGGTGGCGGCGAGGCCGCCGTCGCTCGACACCGCGAACGAAATCGGATGACGGCCCGTGAGCGGCTGCAGTACCTCCTCGATGAGGACAGCTTCCAGGAGATCGATCTCCTCACGCGTCACCAGGCCATTGGTATGTCCATCGAAGACACGCGCCCCTACAGTGACGGTGTCGTGACCGGCTTCGGTACCGTGGACGGTCGCCGCGTCTGCGTCTACGCCCAGGACTTCACCGTCTTCGGCGGGGCCCTCGGGGAAACCCACGGCGAGAAGATCCACAAGATTCAAGACTTCGCTCGGTCGCTCGGCATTCCCTTGCTGAGCCTGCACGACGGGGGTGGTGCCCGCATTCAAGAGGGTGTTGCCGGTCTCCACGCCTACGCCGGCATCTTCCGTCGCACCGCGGCGGCCAGTGGTGTCGTGCCGCAGCTTTCGGTCATTCTTGGACCGACCGCCGGTGGCGCCGTGTTCTCGCCGGCCATGACTGACTTCGTCTTCATGGTCAAGGACCTGAGTCACATGTTCATTACCGGCCCCAACGTGGTGAAGGCCGTGACCGGTGAAGAGGTCACCCTCGAGGAACTCGCTGGCGCCACCACGCACACCGCACTCTCGGGAGCGGCCCACTTCAGCTTTCCCGACGAGCGCAGCGCCCTCGACGAAGTCCGCTACCTGCTGTCGTTCCTCCCGAGCAACAACCTCGAAGAGGCGCCTCGCGTTCTCAGTGACGACCCCGCCGATCGCTCGTGCGACGACCTCGACGCTCTTTTACCGCCGACGACCGACCTCGGCTACGACATGAAAAAGGTCATCACGGCCGTCGTCGACGATGGCGAGTTCTTGGAAGTGCACGGCGCCTTCGCGCCGCACATTCTCTGTGGCTTCGCCCACATTGATGGCCACAGCGTGGGCATCGTGGCCAACCAGCCCAACGTGCTGGCCGGCGTACTCGACATCGACGCCAGTGAGAAAGCCGCTCGTTTTGTGCGGACCTGCGACGCATTTAACATTCCTCTGGTCACCTTCGTCGACGTGCCCGGCTTCTTGCCCGGCGTGCGTCAGGAACAGGACGGCATTGTCCGCCACGGCGCCAAGCTGCTCTACGCCTTCTGTGAGGCCACCGTGCCGCGTATCTCCGTCGTCACCCGCAAGGCCTACGGCGGCGCGTACGTCGTTATGAACTCCAAGGGCACCGGTGCGGACTTCGCCTTCGCGTGGCCGACGGCCGAGCTGGCCGTCATGAGTTCGGCCGGCGCCGTGAACATCGTCCACCGTCGCGAAATTATGGAGTCCGAGGACCCCGCCGCGACGCGCGCCGCACTGACCAAGCACTACGAAGAGAACTACGCCAACCCCTACGTCGCCGCCGAGCGTGGTTACGTCGATGCCGTCATTGAGCCGAATGAGACGCGTCGCGTCCTCGCCCAGTCACTCGCGTTGCTGCGTTCGAAGCGCGAAGAGTCGCCGAAGCGTAAGCACGGCAACATTCCGCTGTGAGTGGTCTCGTCCCACGCCTGGGGCCAACGCCCGACGAGGTGGCAATTGTCATCGCGGCCTTTAGCGCGTTGCAGAACGCCACGGTGAGCGACGTTGTGCCGGTGACTGACGACACCCCGGTGTGGCGTTTCTCGGCTCGACGCTGGTAACCAGGGTGCAGACCTTCGTGGGGTCGCTTCAGGCGTTGCCCGAGTGGTGTGAGACATCCGACGCCGACCTGAGCGCCGTCGTCGTGGTGGCGACGGCCGCGGCCTATCGGGGCGTGGACGCGGCGATTGACGAACTTCGGGCGGTGCTCTCGGTACCGTTCTCGGTGGTCCGCGGCGTCGACCGCAGTGTGCTGACCGATCAGGACAGCCTCACCGCCCTCGAAGCGGCCTCACTTATTTGTTGCCTCGACGGCTCGGTCCTGCACGCTCGGACGTTGTGGCGCGACACCGCCCTTGGGGCCGTGCTCCGCCAACGACCCCTCGTGGCCATTGGCGCCGTGGGGTCGGTGTTCGGTGACGTCATGATTGACCCTCGCGGTGGAGCCCCCACCGTGGGCATGGGGTGCTTCACGGGCGTGGCCCTCGCGATGGCGACTACGCCCGAGCAGTCCACGAGAACGAAAACCTTGCTCGCGCCGACGTGCACGCTGGTCGAACTCGGCCCGACCAGCGTCCTTGCCTACGACGGCACGTGGCGGGTCGAGGTCGATGGTGGCGTGATGGTGACTCGCGGCGGGAAACCCGCCACGCTCTAAGCCTCGGTAATGGTGACCGAGGTGATAGTGACGGTCTGCGAGGGGCGACCCGAGGGCGTACCGATCTTGTCGATGGTGGCCACTACGTCAAGACCCTCGATGACCTGTCCAAAGAGTGAGTACAGCGGGGGAAGTCCTACGCCGCTGTCACCCGAGATGATGAAGAACTGTGAGCCGTTGGTGTTCGGGCCAGCGTTGGCCATGGCGAAGGAGCCCAAGCGGTAGCTGCCGGGAGCGGGTAGTTCGTCGCGGAACTTGTAGCCGGGACCACCCGTACCGGTGCCGGTGGGGTCGCCACCCTGCAGGACGAAGCCGGGAATGATGCGGTGGAGAATTACGCCGTCGTAGTAGTGAAAGCGTGAGAGGTAGACGAAGCTGTTCACCGTCTGGGGAGCGGCCTTGGCGTCGAGCTCAATGACCATTGTGCCGTGGCTGGTGACCATCGTGGCGGTGTAGGTCTTCGCCAGGTCGATGATCATCGGAGGTGCGGCGTTGAACGACTGACGCTTTTCGCTCGAGCCGTCGGCGTTGGGGATGAGGTCACTCATGAGAGTCCACTTTCTGTTGGTCGCGAGTCGACATGACCCGCCGATACTACGAGGTCTTAGCCAATCTTGAGCAAGTCAATGACGAACACGAGGGTGTCATTGGGGGCGATGCCCGTACCGGGTGAGCTGGCGCCGTAGCCGAGTGATGGCGGAATAATGAGTTCACGACGACCGCCGACCTTCATGCCGACCATGCCCTTGACCCAACCAGGGATCAGGCCGTTGTAGCTAAGGGTGGTGGAGAAGGGCTGGCTGGTCCACGATGACTGAACGACGCCGTGGGTGGAGTAGGTCGCGAGCACGTACTGCGCGGTGAAGGTCTGTCCGAGCTTCATGGTCGCACCCTTACCAATGATCAGGTCGCTGGCCTGCTCGACCGTGGGCGGGGGCGTCGTGGGTACGACGACCTTGGGCGCCTTGCCGAAGACGCCGGCGGGCGACGGCTTGGGAATCGAAGCGAAGCCCCCGATGACGTGGATGGTGCTGGTGTTCGCGGTGGTGGAAGCCACGGTGGTCGACGGCGAGCTCGTGGTCGGAATGGTCGCGACACTCGGTGAGCCCTTGGAGAAGACGAGGACGGCCGAGCCGGCGAGGAGCGCGACGACGACGAGGCTGATGACGATGGACCGCTTGGTCTGCGAGGCCTTCTGCTGCTTCTTCATGGCCTCGACCTTGAGGGCTCGGGCTGCTTTTTGACGTTCACGCTTGGTAGTTCCCATAGAGTTCACTTTAGTGGGAAGAGTACCCCTAGCCAGTCGGCTACTAAACTCAAGTGTCGTGACCCTTATTGTCCAGAAATTTGGCGGAACGTCCGTCGGTGATGCCGAGCGCATCCGCGCCGTTGCCGACCACGTTGCGCGTACCCGCGCCGATGGCCACGACGTCGTCGTGGTGGTGTCAGCTATGGGGAAATTCACCGACGACCTCATCCGCTTGGCCGATGACGTCTCGCCCACCCGGCCTCCCCGAGAACTCGACATGCTGCTCACCGCCGGTGAACGCATCTCGATGGCCCTCGTGTCAATGGCCCTCGAGGCGCGCGGCGTCCAGTCAGCGTCGTTTACCGGGTCGCAGGCGGGCATCATCACCGATACCGATCACACTCGCGCCAAAATTCTCGAAATGCGCCCCGACCGCATCCGTGAGGCGATTGCCGCTGGCCAAGTACCGGTCGTCGCTGGTTTTCAGGGTATTTCGACCGACAAGGACATTACGACGCTCGGTCGAGGCGGTTCGGACGTCACGGCCGTGGCTTTGGCAGCCGCCCTGGGCGCCGATTCCTGCGAGATTTACACCGACGTCACCGGCGTGTTCAGTGCTGACCCTCGGGTCGTGTCGAAGGCGCGTCGTTTGGCCAAAGTGTCATTCGACGAAATGATGGAAATGGCCGCCACCGGTGGTCGCGTGTTGATGTTGCGTTCCGTGGAGTTTGCCCGCCGTCACGGTGTGCCGCTGCACGTTCGTTCGAGTTTCACCTGGGAGCCAGGTACCTGGATTGTGGAGGAGGACCCCACTATGGAAGAAGCGATTGTTACCGCCGTCACCGACGATTCGTCCGAGGCCAAGCTGACCATTGATGGCGTGCCGGACCGTCCCGGCGTCGCGGCGCAGCTGTTCCGTGCCTTGGCTGACGCCAGCATCAACGTTGACATGATTGTGCAGAACACCGGTACGAACGGACTGACCGCTATCTCCTTCACGGTGGCGATGACCGACCTCGAGCAGGCCACGGCCATTTGCAACGAAGTCAAGACCGCCATTGGCGCCACCTCGGTGACGACTGACTCACACATCGGCCGCGTCTCCATAATCGGCGCCGGTATGAAGTCGAGCCCCGGCGTCACCGCACAGATGTTTGAGACACTGTCAAATAACGGCATCAACATTGAGATGATTTCGACGAGTTCGATTCGTATCTCGTGCGTCGTGAGTGCCGACAAGGTCGCCGAGGCGGTGCGGATTCTGCACACGGCCTTCGGA
>DAIPLC010000167.1:0-2514 GCA_036769405.1 Acidimicrobiales bacterium | reverse complement strand
GAGCACTGAGGCGACGATGCCCTTGACGGCCTTCGCGTCGTGACCGGCGGCACCCGTGCCACCAGCTTGTACGAAGGCGACCGTGGTGACTTTGGACGAAGGAAGCAGCAGCACACCGCTGGCGACCTCGTGCTCCTTGGGGAGCAAATTGACGAGGTGCCCCTCCACACCAGCGAGCTGAGCCATCACCGCGTCTCGCCAAAACGAGGCCAGCGAGCCCACCTCGGGAAGTGACACCTTCATCGTGAGGCGATAGTCCTCGATCAGATCATCGGCCCCGTTGAGACCGTAGAGACCGGAGGGAATAAGAATCCTCGATCGTTGCTCGTCGGTCAGCTCTCCTGGGGCCAAGTGCCCCCACACCACACCCTCGTAGCGTTGCCACGCTGGCAGCACCAGCCCACGTCCGGCAACGGTCTGCTTGGCCGTGGCGATGCCGCGTTCGAGTAAGTCGCCTCGGGCGTTCATCACCCGGCCAATGACGTGGGAATCACCGTTGGCGAGTAATTCCTTTAGCCCCGCACGGACTGTCGCCCTTGGGCGACGAAGAGGTTGGTCAAAGACCCCTGAGGGTCGTTGGCGCTCTCCCCCGGTCCTTTTCGTTTCCGACGGTGGAAGGACTATACGAAGCGGCTCTGGCACCCCTCCACCGTAGTGTTCGCTAGGCCGCGAGCACCTCGGGTGTGAAGCCGGCCTCGAGAAGGAAGTGGCGGACCCGGATGACCTGGTCGTCGGTCAAGTCGCGGGGTCGGGTCGAGCCGAACGAGTGGGTCACGCCATCAACGTGTAGCGCCCAGTTGCCGCGGTGAGACTCGTAGACCTCACCGAAGCGAGCGAGCAACGACACCGCATCAACCCAGTGAATATTGTGATTCAGCGGGTGACCAAACAGCTTCTGTGCGGTCAGTCGGTGGTGGTGATCCAGTTTGACAGTCATTGACAAACCTCCTCAATGGGACGGAAATTCCGTTCCCACTGCCCACTCTCTACCTCTCAGCCCACCTTGTCAAGGACACAGACGGTTTCGACGTGTTCCGTCATCGGGAAGAGGTCGAACACGGAGAGGTCGTTGAGTTGGTAGCCCCCTGCAACCAGGATTTTCAGGTCACGAGCGAGGGTGGCGGCGTCACAGGAGACGTACACCAATCGACGTGGTGAACGGCGAATCAGCGCCTCGGCGACCCCCTTGGCGAGGCCCGACCGCGGCGGATCGAGGACCACGATGTCGCCGGGAGCGACGGCGTCGTTGATGGCGCGAGGGGCGACGCTCCACTCCCGCACGCGGAGGTGGCGAAGGGCGTCAGCATTCTCTCGGGCGTCTCGCACCGCGTACGGCGACGACTCGACAGCGACGACTTTTCCGCCGGGACCAACCCGTTTGGCCAGCGGTACGGAAAACAGCCCCACGCCACTGAACAGGTCCACCACGTGATCGCCGGGCTGCACGTCGGCGTAGGCGAGTACCTGGGCGAGCAGCGTCTCGGGAGCGTCTCGGTGGGACTGCCAGAATGCTCGCGGCGACACCTTGAAGTACCGTCCGTCGACCTTGACACGCGAGTGCGTCGATGGCTCGAGGGGCTCGCCCCTCATGGAGGTGAGTTCGAACATCGTGCCACGTGGCGTTTCGCGTCGCACGACGGCAAAGGGCTCCCCCTCGCCGATGGCGCGCAACTCGACTTCTTCTGCGCCGAACCACTCCGTCTTGAAGGCCGCCGCAAAGCGGGGGTCGCTAAGCCAGCACCGATCGAGGAGCACGAGCTGATCGGAACGGTTCGCCCGAAGCCCTAGCTTGCCCTCTTCGTCGACGCCGAGGCGAAGTCGGGTGCGGGTGCCCTCACCGGTGGCGCCAACGGCTTTGACCTCACCCTCCCAGGTGATGCCAGCCAGCCGACGGAGGTGCTCCGTTACGAGAGTGGCCTTCCACGAGCGCTGGGCTGCCGGTGCCAGGTGCTGGAAGTCGCAACCGCCGCAACCGCCGGCGTGGGCGAATGAGCATGGCGGGGTTACACGATCGGGACTGACCTCGATAACCTCGACCGCGTCACCGCGGACAATTTTTGCCGTCTCGTCGGTAATCGCGACACCAACGAGTTCACCAGGAATGCCGTGTCGAACAAAGATGACGCGCCCGTCGTCGAGGTGGCCGACAGCCCCTCCCGTGGCGGGACGCGCAAGACGGACGGGAACAGGGGTGGTACTCACCCTCGTAGCCTACTAATGAACGTGGGCGAAACTCAGGCGAGCAGGCCGTTGTGGGTCAACACCGCGTCGACCAGCGCCTGGGCGCGAACACGGGCACCCGCCTCATTCGCGGCGGTCTCCGCGAGCAGGGCCGTCACGTCGTGACCAAAGTCACGCGCGTCATCGGCGGCCGTCTCCAGCCACTCACGGAGCTGGACCTCATCAATTTCCGGGTGAAACTGGACGCCGACGTGTCGACCGAGCGAAAATGCCTGAACTGCGCGAGGGCTCGTCGCCCAGAGGGTCGCGGTCTCGGGGAGTGTGCAGCGGTCG
>DAIPLC010000038.1:0-10960 GCA_036769405.1 Acidimicrobiales bacterium | reverse complement strand
GAGGTCGGGAAGATTTGAGGGTGGGGGAAGCTGGAGCCCGGGGTGGGCTTCGGTGAGGAGGGAGCGAATGTAGCCCTCGTCGGTGTTATAGAAGCCTTCGCCGTAGGCGACGTGGCGGACGACACCCTGGGCGTCGACGAGGTAGTCGGCCGGCCAGTACTGGTTCGCGTAGGCGTTCCACGTATCGAGGTTGTTATCGATAGCGACGGGGTAGGTAACGCCCAGTTGCTTCGCGGCGGTGGCGACGTTGTGCGTGACGTGCTCGAAGGCGAACTCCGGCGCCTCGACGCCCACAACAACGAGTCCATACTTTTCGTACCGCTGGTACCACGCCTTGACGTGGGGCAGGGTGCGGAGACAGTTGATGCAGGAGTACGTCCAGAAGTCGACGAGGACGACCTTGCCCCGCAGGCCCGCCATGGTGAGTGGTGCGTGGCGGGGGGTGTTGAGCCACGCCGAGATACCAGTGAAGTTCGGGGCCGCGCCACAGCGGCTGAGCCCCACCATCTCACCACCGGCGGCCTTGTTCTCACACGCGATGAGCGATCCGGCGTTGTGCTGGCGCTGCAACGCTCGCAACTGGGCGGTGGTGTAGTTGTTGCCCTCGATCCAGTGTTGGAGCGAGTTGGTGTAGCCGGGAATGGTGCGCTGGAGCGTCGTGGCGAGGTTGAAGGTGATGGCGAGGGCCATCACGATGAGCAACACACCCGCGGCGGGACGGAGCCGCCGAGCCCGCGTGGCGAGTCGGCGATTGCGTTCGATCAGCGTGTCGCCGGCCAGCGCGATGCTGAAGAGTGGTGTGGCAGCCCCGGCCCCGAAGGCGAAGCTGAGCAAGACGCTCGACCAACTGGCGTGGTGGCGAGCACCGAGTACCGAGACGGCGGCGAGGACCGGACCAGCACAGGGAACAAAGACGAGTCCCAAACCGAGACCGAGGACGAAACCCGACCGCGCACCAGGGGTGGCGGCGCGGGTGAAGCGCGTGAAGGGGCGCTCGATGAGTGTTTCGAGTTTTGGCGACAGCATGCCGAGTCCAAACAGTACGAGGAGGGCAATACCCGCGTCACGCAGAAAATTCTGGGGCAGTCCCACCGCGCTCAAGATCACGGAACCCAGTGCCGTGATGAGGCTGAAACTGAGGACCAAACCGGCGACCACACTGAGCGAGCGACGGCGGCGCAGTTGGGCCGCCTGGGCCTCCTCGGCCACGGGGGCCGTCCAGCCCACGAGGACGACAGGCAAAATAGGCAAGATACAGGGTGAGACGCCAGCGATTACGCCAGCGAGATACCCAATGAGCAGCAGTCCGAGCACGTGGACCTCCCTACGTTTCAGCGTACGGGGAAGGGCATGTCCACCATCCGATGGGCGCTAGCGACGAGCGGTTATCAGTCGAGCCAGGAGGTAGATGGTCGCACTCCCGACCGCCACGAAGAAGCCCACTGGCCAGTTCGTCCAGTAGGCCGCCACGAGGGCACTCCAAAGGACAGTGAGACTGAGGGTGGTAGCGGTAACGAGGGCTCGCCCCGGACTCGTGACCAGGAGTCGGGCGGCCGCGGGTGGACCGACCATGAGGGAAAAGACCAAGAGTGCGCCAACCACGGGCACGGTGAGGGTGGTGGCGAGGGCCACCACGATGAGGAAGCCCGCGTCGAGTCGGCCTTGACGGATACCGCGAGCGAGGGCCAGGTCGGGGGTCACCGCACTCAATACAAAAGCCCGCCAGCGCACGAGCACGGCCGCGATGCACACCAACGCGAGCACGAGGAGGGGCAAGACGCTGGACGACGAGGCCCCGAGGATTTCACCGAAGAGCAGTGCGTAGGTGGACGAGGCGATCTGCGGCGATTGACTGATGAGCGCGGCGCCAATGGCCAAGGTGAGTACGAGTACGAGGGCGGTGCTGGTGTCGCGCTGGCCGTAGCGACGAAGTGCGCTGAGTAGGAGGGCGGCCACGAGCGAAAAGACGCCCAGGCCGAGCAAGGGACTGAGACCAAGGAGGCTCGCTCCCGCGGCGCCGGCGAAGGCGCCATTCGGGATCGCGTGGGCGGCGAAGACGTCACCTCTGAGAACGACGACGAAACCGACGACGCCGGCTACGAGTGCGGCGAGGGTGCCCACCTGCCAGGCGTTGATCATGAAGCCACTAAACACGGCGACCCCGGGTGCTGCCGACCGTGCAGACGCCGTAGACCACGACAATGGCCACGACGATGAAGAAACTCACCGGCAGGCTCTGGTTCTTCGGCATCCAGTTGTAACTGTCGTAGGACAACACGATGCCGAGCCACGTGCAACCAATACCGAACGTGAGCGCCAGGAGCAGGGCGTGCGACAGGCGCGACGTGCAGCGAACGGCCGCCGCGGCCGGTCCGATAAGAAGTGCGGTGGAGAGAAGTGAACCGCTCGTCAGTGCCGAAAGGCCCACTGCGACGGCCATCGTGAGGAGAAAGGCCCCACCGATCAGGGCGACACGCACGCCGCGGGCCCGAGCGAGCTCGACGCTGAGCGAACTGAGCACGAGGGGTCGGGCAATGACTCCCGTGAGGAGGAGGGCGAGGGCCCCCACCAACAGGGTGGGGAGGATCTCGGAGGAACTGGCACTAAAGAGGGATCCGAACAGCACCCGTTGGGTCACGCCCGTGGCGGCACTCGTCGTGGCGTTGAGGTAGAGAAAGAGGGCCGAAAGCCCGGTGGCCACACTCAACACAATGCCCGTGGCGACTTCTTGTTGGTGGCCCCCACGGCCACGCGTCGTACCGATGGCGCCGGCTCCCACGAGAGCGCCCGACAGGAAGCCGGTCAGCGGACTGACCCCGACGAGCACTGATCCCGCACCGCCCGTGGCCGCCACGTCAGTGAGGGCGTGGCCGGCGAAGGACGCACCCCGAAGAATCGTGAAGACGCCCACCACGGCGCACACCGTGGCCGAGACCGTGCCGAGTGCCAGTGCCGTGTGCACGGGGGCGCTGGTAAAAAGTCCGGGGGCGAAGAGCCAGTTCATGGTCGTCAGTGCACCGTGAGCGTGGGGTGCTCGGGTAGGTCGTCGGTCGCATCGTTGGGCTCGGCAATGACGAAGACTCGACCGTGGATTTGGACGACATCAACGTGGTGGCCGTAGAGGGCACTCAGCACATCGGTGCGGACAACCTCGCTCGTCGGGCCACTCGCGCAGTGGCCACCGGTGAGATAGACTACTCGGTCCATGACCGGCAGCAGGGCGTTCATTTCGTGGGCCGACAACAAAATGGCCACGTCGTGGTCACGGGCCAGCCGGTGAAGGAGGGCCACAATCTCCTGCACGTTCCGAGGGTCGAGATTGGCGAGAGGCTCGTCGAGGAGCAACACGTGCGGTTCGCGGACGAGGGCGTGGGCAATGAAGACACGTTGCTGTTCACCACCGGAAAGTTCGCTCAACCGCTTGCTCGCGAGATGCGATGCGCCCACCGCCTCGAGCATGTCGGTGACGCGTGCACGCTGAGCGGCGCTACGTCGGCGCAGCCCCCACCGCTCGGCGTCGAGACCCAGCGTGACGAAATCAACGACTCGCAAAGGTACGTCGCTATCCAGGGCGATTTTCTGGGGCACGTACCCAATGGCCGCGTGGTGGCGACGACGGGGCTCGCCATTAACACTGATGGTGCCGGCCTCGTAGGGCTGGAGGCCCAGTATCGCGCGCAGCAGCGTCGTCTTGCCGACACCGTTGGAGCCAATGAGGCCGGTGAACTCGCCCCGACGAAGGGCGAAGGACACGTCGTCGAGAATTACGCGACCGTGTAATGAAACGGTCAAGTGCTCTACGGAAAGGATCTCATCAGGCATGCGCTACCGCTTTCGCTAGTTGGTTGGTGGTGTCGAGCATCCAGGTTTGGTAGTGCTGGGTAAGGGGCATGATTTCACTTACGCCCACCACTGGCGTGCCGGCCCGTTGGGCCAGGCGCCGAAACGAGTCGGTGAGGGGGTCGACCACCTGCTCGTTGTAGCAAAAGATCGCCACGTGATGATGGGTTAGGAGTTGTTGTTCGATGGCGATGGCCTGGGGTGCGGGGTCGATGCCGTTCATCACGTCGGACTGCAAGATGACCGGCGTCGTAATCGTGAGTCCCATGGCCCGAAGCAGGCGGTCGGCGACCGGCTCACTTACGGCGACCGACAGGTGGGGGTGCTGCGCGCGAAACAACGCGATGGCCTCGGTCCACGGCGCCAGGGAGCGGTCAAAGCGGCGCAGGCGGTCGGCGAAGTAGGCGGCGTGGCTGGGGCGAAGGTGCTGGAGAGCCCGGGTAATCGCGGCGGCGACCAGTGGCATGGTGGTGGGGTCGTACCAGAGGTGGGGGTCGAAAGCGCTGCTACCGAGGTGCAGTACCGAACGGGCCACGATGACGGTGCGGTGGGCGTTCGGTGAGGCCTGTTCGAGGTTGTTCATGAAGCTGTCGTACCCGAGACCGTTCTGCACGACGAGGTCAGCGTTGGCGACCCGCGTGGCCAGGGCCGCCGACACTTCAAAGGAGTGGGGGTCGGTCGTGGGACTCTGCATAACCGCACTGACCCTGACGAACTGGCCCCCCAATTGGCGCACCACGTCGGCGTACTGCGATTCCGCACCGATGGCGATGACGGGTCCACCACTGGCGTGCGGGGTGGGTGCGCCGCACGCCGCTAACGAAACGGCACCGACGAGCAGGGCGAGTGAGGCCGCGAGTGCGCGTCGAAAGGGGAATGCGGGGCGGAAATCCACGGAGAGAGCCTAAAGTGAGACTGAGTCTCATTACAAGCGAGACAGGAGACCTCATGCAGCCCCGCGCCTCACTCACCGAAATTCACGAGTTCGTCGAAGTGCTCCTTCGCCGCAACGATCAGCGGTACACCATGGGGCGTCGAGAACTCGTCGAAGCCCTGGCCACCTACGGTGCACCCATGAGTATTGCCGCGATTGAGGAATCGATTCCCCAGCTGCCGAGGAGCTCGGCTTATCGCCATTTGACCGAACTGGAAAAGGCCGGTGTCGTTCGCCGTATTGCGGCGAGTGACGAATTTGCCCGATTCGAATTAACGGACGACTTTTTGCACCATCACCACCACTTGCTCTGCTCGAGCTGTGGTTCGGTCATTGACGTCGCTCCCTCACCGGCCTTTGAGGAGACGGTGGCCACCATGGTGCTCGAACTCACCGAACGCTACGGCTTCGTCGCTACTTCGCACGCGCTCGACGTGATTGGTCACTGCGCGACCTGCGAACAGGCACGGTTGGGCTGACCGGCGGTTGTTAGTTGGCGACGGGGACGCGCTGTTCGAGGCGGTGCTGGAGTACAACAGCCGAGAGAAAGAGTGCGGCCAACACAGGTGCCACGTGCACCGATCCCCATCCGAGTCCCCCGACTGAGTGGTCCTTGCCCATCCAGTCGGCGTAGGAAGCGCCGAGGGGTCGGGTGAGTACGTAACTCGTCCAGAATGCGGCGACGGCACTGGCACCAACAAAGCGGTACGCCAGGCCCGGCAGCAGGATGACGATCGAGAAGAAGAGGGCTGAGGGGAGATAGCCCCAGTGCCAGGTGATCGCGGTGAGGTCACCGGTGGCCGTGCCCAGGGCGAAGGTGGCGCAGACCGCGGCCCAGTAGAAGAGTTCGCGACGCGGGGTGGTAATCGTGTGAATCGACAGGTCACGCTCGGTTCGGTACCAGCTGGCAAAGACCACGACCAGACTCACACCGAAGAGTCCGACCGTGGTGGCGTAGTTGAGCCCTAGGGCGATGTGAAAACTATCGGCGACCATGGTGCCAAAGACACCCACCATCAGGACGGCGGACCAGTAGGGCGTCGTTTGATACGACGACCGCGTGAACTGCCAGGTGAGAACAACGGCGAAGAGTACACCAGTCGTCAGCACCGTGGGCACCGAACTGAAGCGATGAATCAGGGTGTCCGAAATTGACTCCCCGAGTGCGGTGGTGAGGAGTTTCAGCAGCCAAAAGAGAATGGTGATCTCGGGTACTTTGGCAGCGCTGAAGTGGCGTGGCAGGGCGCGAGACATGGTGACTCCGACGTCGTTGGGTGCTTAAACAGTAGTGACCACGCCGGGACCTGGCGACCACGCCATGGTGAGGGTGAACGAACTAGGCGCCGACGTAGTGGTGGCGAATGGTCTCGAGGGCGCGGTCCAAACGGGCCAGACCGTCCTTTGCCTCATCGGCGGTAACCGTGCAGGGTGGCACCGTGTGAATACGGTTGTAGTTCGAGAAGATCATGAGGCGCTCGGCCTTGCACGCCGCGAGCAGCTCAGCCATCGCCGGCGAGCTGGTGGCGTAGGGGGCGAGGGGCTCACGCGTGGCACGGTCGCGCACGAGGTCGAGGGCGAAGAAGACGCCAACACCACGGACTTCGCCAATGACGGGGTGCTTTGCCGCGAGGGCCTCAAGTCCGGGACGAAGGACCTCTTCACCAATGCGGTAGGCATTTTCGACGATGCCATCAGAGGTCATCGTCTCAATCGCGGCGACCGCGGCAGCGCAGGCCAGTGGGTGACCGGAGTAGGTGAGGCCACCGGGGTAGACGCGGTCGTCGAAGGTCGTGGCGATAGCGCTATTCAATATGACGCCACCGAGCGGGACGTAGCCCGAGTTAACGCCCTTGGCGAAAGTAACGAGGTCGGGAGTGACGTCGTGTTGCTGAAACGCGAACCACGAACCAGTGCGCCCGAAGCCGGCCATGACCTCGTCGGCGATGTAGACAATGCCGTAACGGTCACAGAGTTCACGCACGCCACGTAGGTAACCCTTTGGTGGGATCATGATGCCGGCCGTTCCGGGCACCGACTCGAGAATGATGGCGGCAATGGTGGCCGGCCCCTCGAACTGAATGGTTGATTCGAGGTGCGCGAGGGCGCGCTCGCACTCCTCCTGTTCCGTGGTGGCGTGAAACTGCGAGCGGTAGAGGAATGGTCCGAAGAAGTGGACGACGCCGGCCGTGCCGTTGTCGACGGCCCAGCGACGGGGGTCACCCGTGAGGCTCACCGCGGTGGACGTGCCGCCATGGTAGCTGCGGTAGGTGGCCATCACCTTGTGGCGGCCAGTGTGCAGGCGGGCCATGCGAACAGCGTTCTCCACCGCTTCGGCACCACCGGTGGTGAAGAAGACCTTGCTGGCGCCCTCGAAGGCGCGGTCGAGAATCAATTCGGCCGCTCGCGTGCGGACGAAGTTGCCGTGCTGGGGGCCGACGGTGGCGAGGACGGCGACCTGGTCCTGAATGGCCTTGACGACGGCGGGGTGGGAGTGACCGATATTGGTGTTGACGAGCTGCGAGGAGAAGTCGAGGTAGGTGTCGTCATTCTCATCGGTGACCCAGACGCCGTGGGCCTCTTTGATCATGAGTGGGTTGTACGCGTTGGAGGCAGACCAGGCGTGCAGCACCGCGGCCTTTTCACGCTCGGCGTGGGTGAGAGTCGATCGATCAGTAGTCATAACTATCCTTTTGGTCTCTGCGCCACGCTAACGCACGGCTACGAGTGGCGTCATGTCACTAAACGGGACCTTGCGCACGAGATCGAACCTCACGTGCGTTCGCTTCACGAGAAACGTCGCATGCTTTTTCATCAGATTGGAAAGTTCATCGCAGTTTTTCGAGGGCGCTCACGGCTCGCATCAGTGGAGGCGTAATTTGGAGGTAGGCATTCGAGAGGACTGACTCGTGAAAACAATTGGACACTGGATTAATGGCGAACACGTCACTACCTCCAACGCGAGCACCTCGCCCGTCTTCAACCCCGCTACCGGCGCCGAGCAGGCGCAACTTCAGCTCGCCACTCCCGAGCAGGTAAACGATGTGGTGGCCGCGGCGAAAACGGCGTTTGCAACCTGGGCGGAGTCGTCACTGAGTCAACGCAGCAAAATCCTCTTCACGTTCCGCGAAATCATGAATCGCCGGATGCCCGAATTGGCGCTCGCCATTACCGATGAGCACGGCAAGGTGGTCTCGGACGCGACGGGAGAAGTGCAGCGCGGACTCGAAGTCGTGGAGTACGCCTGCGGACTGCCGACATTGCTCAAGGGTGAGTACTCCGACCAGGTGTCGGGAGGCGTCGACCTCTTCTCCTACCGCCAACCCCTTGGTGTCGTGGCGGGTATTACTCCCTTTAACTTTCCCGCCATGGTGCCCATGTGGATGTTTCCCGTCGCAATCGCCACGGGCAACACCTTCATCCTGAAGCCCTCGGAGCGCGACCCCAGCGCGTCGCTGCTGATGGCCGAGATGTGGAAGGAAGCCGGCCTGCCCGACGGCGTATTCAACGTCATCCAGGGCGATGCTTCGGTCGTGAACGCCCTGCTCGATCACCCCGACATTCAGGCCATCTCCTTCGTCGGTTCGACGCCCATCGCTCGCTACATCCACAGTCGCGCGACCGCCAACGGGAAGCGAGTGCAGGCCCTCGGTGGTGCGAAGAACCACTCGATTATCCTGCCCGACGCCGACATCGACTTCGCCGCCAAGCACTTGGTGGCAGCCGCCTTTGGTTCGGCGGGCGAGCGCTGCATGGCGATCTCGGCGGCCGTGGCGGTGGGAAGCGCCGCTGATCCATTGATGGCTCGCGTGGCCGAACTCGCCCGCGAAGTCAAGGTGGGCTCTGGTCGCGATGCCGCGAGCGAGATGGGCCCGGTCATTACGGCCGCGTCGAAGTCGCGCATTGAATCGCTGATCTCGACTGGCGAGGCCCAGGGGGCAACTATCGCCGTGGACGGTCGCGGACTGACAGTGGCCGGCCACGAAGAAGGTTTCTTTGTGGGCCCGACCCTCATCGATCACGTGACCACCGACATGGATGTCTATCGAGAAGAGATTTTTGGGCCCGTACTGTCCACGGTGCGCACCGATTCGGTAGACGAAGCAATCGCCCTCATCAACGCCAACCCGTACGGTAACGGCACGGCCATCTTCACCTCGAGCGGGGAGGCCGCTCGGCGCTTTCACCGTGAAGTGCAGGTCGGCATGATCGGCATCAACGTACCAATCCCGGTGCCCATGGCCTACTACTCGTTTGGTGGTTGGAAGGACTCGCTCTTCGGCGACCACCACATGCATGGTCCCGAGGGCGTCCGCTTTTACACCCGGGCCAAGGTGGTTACGACGCGCTGGCCAGAAATGAAGGAGGCCACCGGCGCTTCCTTCTCATTCCCGACGTCGAAGTAGATTCGATTTCGAGTGCGCCGAGCCAAGGTGGGCTGCTCACACCAGAGGAAATGTCAGTGAAATGATCACCGCTTCGCAACGAGTTTGATTTAAACTTGTCAAAAGAGTAATGAAAGTGTTACTCTTTTGACTATTATGGTGTTGAGGCGAGCTCGTGACATTCTGTGGGATGTGGCTGTTGAGCAGTACGGCTACGTCACGACCAACAATGTGCGTGCTGTTGGTCTCGAGCCCGTTGCGGTGCGGCAATTAGTCCACCGCGGTCAACTTGAACCCGCCGCTCACGGTGTCTATCGATTCCCGCAGTTTCCGATTACGGAATTCGATCGCTACATGTTGGCGGTCCTGTGGACGGGAAAAGCTACTGCGCGACTGAGCCACGGGACTGCTCTCGCACAGTACGACGTCTGTGACATAAATCCCGATCGGATTGACCTGTCTCTCCCTCGATCGGCCCGGACGCGGCGACAAGGCGGCGACCTCTACGTTCTTCACTATGAAGAGGTTGCCCTGTCCGAGCAAGCATGGTGGCAACGGATTCCTACGGTAACCCTCAGTACCGCAATTCGACAATCCGCTGTCGCCGATATACCGAACTACCTGATTCGTCAAGCCGTTGAGAACGGTTCGAAGAAGGGCTTGCTACTGCGCAGTGAAACCGATGCGCTGAGCGAAGCGTTCTTGTGGCGGAATGACTGACGAATTTTCCCGGCTACGTGAAGTGTTGAACGCGCGTCCGACGCCCAAGCAGCCGCTGACGAGCCCAGGCCAACTTTCGAAGTGGGTACTCGCGGCTCGCAAGGAACTCAACCAAACGGCGGACGTACAGATTGATGAAGGTCGTTTAGGGTGGCTCGTTGCTTCAGCTGTTGTGGTCAGCGTCCTTCAGCGCGCACGAACGACGGAGGAGGAGGCGCTGTTTCTCCTCAAGGGCGGAAGCTACCTTCAATATCGATTGGGGTTGGGGACTCGTGCGACAACGGATGTCGACGGGCTCGTTCGAGGTGATATCGAGGACTTTCTCGAGGGCGTGGATGCCCTCTTGCGGGAGCCGTGGGGTGGCCTTGCGCTGTCACGTACGGAATTTGAATTCATCAATGTGCCGGGCAAAGTGAACAAGCCTCGTCGATTCAACGTCAAACTCCAAGTGCGAGGTGCAAGTTGGCGGAGTATTCAAGTAGAGGTGTCGCCTGACGAGGCTGGCGCGGGTGAAGAGCATGACAACCTCCTCGGACTACCACTTCATGGTTTTGGACTTCCTGACGCAGATCAGCTTTTCGGCATTGCCATCCGATATCAGATTGCGCAGAAACTTCACGCCGTTACTGACCCCCATGACCCTCCCGATTTCATTAACGAACGAGCTCGCGACCTCGTTGACCTAGTACTACTCCGAAGGACGGTAGAGGGAGAGGGTCTACTTTCTCGTGCCACCATTCGCGATGCCTGTGTTCGCGTCTTTGAAGCTCGCGCTGCCGAGGCAATTGCTGCCAACCGACTGCCGCGTGCATGGCCGCCGACGGTAGTTGGGCACCCCAGTTGGAGAAGTGATTATCGAAGTGCAGCGGATCGCACCAGCGTGAGTCATAGTTTTGACGAGGCGCTAGCAGTTATCAACGAATGGATTCGCGATCTTGAGGGGTAGAACATCACTCTCGCCGGGAAAATCTGCCTTAAGGGAGACGGTTGCTCCAAGCAGCGAACGCTGGGGCTATTGCGAACAGGTGATGGTGGGGGATTAGTAGAAATACCAAAAGCCAAGTGATCAAAGGGCTATCGAAAA
>DAIPLC010000037.1:0-10988 GCA_036769405.1 Acidimicrobiales bacterium | reverse complement strand
CGGGCGGGCGAACTTGATCCACCCATACCCAGCAAGAGGGTGCGGTTGTATCGACGGGGGAGACGAGCATCGATGTCGTCCAGCCACTCACCGAAGTAGCGCTCGGGGTGGCGAAGCCATCCCGTCGCGTGGGCGGCCGTGTCACCAACGAAGAAGGAAACGTCGCCGTTAAGGAGTTGCTGTACTACATCGGTCATTGCTGTCCCTTGTCTAATTTTTCCTGCACTAAAGCCAATAAGTCATCGTAGGAGCGAATGAACGCCGCCACGCCGTCGCGCTCAAGTGTGAGCGTGACGTCGTCCAATGACACCTCACCCTCGAGGGACACCAGCAGCGCGACCGCGGCCGTGCGGCTCGCAGCATCGAGCAAGAGGGACTGGGCGAAATCACCCTTGGCCAGCGTGGCCGCCAGCGTAGGGTCAGGCATGGTGTTGACCGTTTCGTTGGCCACAATGGAGTTCACGTAGAGCAGTTCATCGTACGAGGGGTTCTTCGTTGACGTGGAGGCCCAGAGTGGGCGCTGCACCTGGCCACCGGCCATGAGGAGTTCCATCACCGGCTCGCTGGCCACGTGAGCGAGGTATGTCTCGTACGCCGCAGCCACCTGGGCGTTGGCGACACAACCACGCCGAGCGTCGTCACTCGGTAGCAAGTCATCAACGGCGGCGTCTACGCGGGACACGAAGAAACTGGCCACCGAGGCGAGGTGACGAATATCGTGACCATTGGCCACCGCGAGTGCCACACCCGCTGTCCACGCATCGAGCACCGCCTGGTAGCGCTGCAGCGAGAAGATCAACGTGACGTTGACGTTGATGCCGAGCCCCAGGACCGCGGTAATGGCCGGAAGGCCCTCGATAGTCGCAGGGATTTTGATCATGACGTTGGGACGATCAACCGCGGCGAACAGGCGTTGGGCCGCGTCAATCGTGCCCGCGGTGTCGTGCGCCAATCGGGGTGATACTTCGAGGGAGACGTAGCCGTCGGTGAAGCGGCGTTGTCCCGCCTCCTGCTCCGCTACCGAGGCGTCGTAGACCGGAC
The DNA here is from genome assembly GCA_036769405.1 of Acidimicrobiales bacterium. Classification (GTDB taxonomy): domain Bacteria; phylum Actinomycetota; class Acidimicrobiia; order Acidimicrobiales; family RAAP-2; genus RAAP-2. The sequence continues at coordinate 9,947 of DAIPLC010000037.1, read as the reverse complement.
GCAGGACGTCGCACGCGTCACGGACGTCGGCCACGGCCAACGCTTCGAAGACAGTTTCGGGGTCAGTACTTCCCACACCCGACACGAGAGAGTCGTAGGCGCTGGAGGTCGCGAAGGCCTTGGCGAAAATGGCGGGGTTCGAGGTGACACCCCGAGCGCCATCAGCGACCAGCTGGGCCAGCGTTCCGTCGTTCAGCCAGTCTCGCCGGATGTTGTCAATCCACGGACTCTGCCCGTAAGTGTCGTACAGCTCATTCAGAGTGCTCATTCGCCCGCCAATCGGTTCAATACGTGGTCAACGACTGCCGAGGCGGCAATAGAGAAGTGCTCGAACACAAAGGCGCCCGGCGCCGAGAGTCCGAAGGAGTCAATGCCCAGCGCCTCATCGGCGTACTTGTGCCAACCCAATGTGGCACCGGCTTCGAGCGACACGCTGGGGAGGTCGTAGCGCAGGACGCTGCCGCGGTAGTTGCTGGTCTGTTCCTGGAAGCACGCCCAGCAGGGGAGGGCCACGACGCGAACGGCAACCTCTTGTTCGGCCAGCATGTCGGCCGCTTCGAGGCAGTGAGCAACTTCCGAGCCCGTCGCCATCAGGGTGAAGACGGCATCTGGGTTCTCGCGAACGACGTAGCCACCGCGAGCAGCCCCCTCACGCGAGGCCAACGCTTCGCTGCCGGTCAACACGGGAATGTCCTGGCGTGTCAAGATCAGCGCCGTTGGTGGTGGGGTAGCAGAGCGGAGATAGTGCTCGACGAGCTGCACAGTTTCATTCGCGTCCGTCGGGCGCACCACGTGGAGTTCAGGCATCACGCGCAGTGACATCAACTGTTCAATGGGCTGGTGGGTGGGACCATCTTCACCGACACCCACCGAGTCGTGGGTGAACACAAACAGCGTGCTGGCCTCGGAAAGCGCGGCCATCCGTAGTGCCGGGCGCACGTAGTCACTGAAGACAAAGAAGGTAGAACCAATCGGGCGGATACCACCGTGGAGCGCCTGACCGACCATGATTGCGCCCATGGCGAATTCACGTATGCCGTAGTAGATCTGGCGACCACCAGGATTCTCGGCCGTCTGCGCCGAGGAGAAGCTCACCACCACACCCGTGTTGTCGGTGAGGTCGGCCGAGCCCGACGTTATACCCGTCGTCTGGGCGGCGAAGGTGTCCATGGCGCGCTGCATTGCCTTGCGAGTCGCGACGTTGCCACCCTCGTAGACCGCGGCCGAGGCTTCACCCACGAGGGCGCCATTGTTCGCGAGCTGAGCCAGCAGTGCCTCGCCACGAGCACCGGCGAGGGCCACACGCTCGGACCACTGCGCCGCGTAGGGCGGCATCAGGGCCGCGGTTTCCGCGGCAATAGAGTCGTCAACCACGAAGGACTCGTCACCAACACCGAGCAAGGCTTTCGCCTCGCTAATGACATCCGCCTTGAAGGGCGAGCCGTGAGCCTCACGACGGTCCATCATCGCTGGCGAGGGGAATCCGATGTGCGAACGAACCACAATCAACGTCGGACGAGCGGTCTCGGCCTGCGCCTCTCGAATGGCGGCTTCGAGCACGGTGAGGTCGTTTGCGGCGTCACCAACATTGATGACCTGCCAGCCGTAGGCGCTAAAGCGACCGACGACATCATCGCGCAGGGCGAGCTCGGTCGGGCCGTCAATGGTGATGTGGTTGTCGTCGTAGAAGACGGTCAAGCGATCGAGGCCCAGCGACCCGGCGAGGGAGGCCGCTTCGTGGCTAATGCCTTCCTCTAAGCAGCCATCGCCAGCGATGACGTAGGTGCGGTGATCAACGAGGTCCTCGCCGTGCTGTTCGCGCAGCACGCGCTCAGCGATTGCCATACCGACGCCGTTGGCGATGCCCTGACCCAATGGTCCAGTGGTCACCTCGACGGTGGGGGTAACACCGCGCTCGGGGTGGCCGGGCGTCTTGGAGAACGGCTGACGGAAGGCCAGAAGGTCGTCACGAGAGACGTCGTACCCGAAGGCATTCGCTAGTCCGTACTGCAGAATCGAGGCGTGGCCGCAACTCAAAATGAAGCGGTCACGGTCGGCGAAGGAAGGGTCTAGGGGGTCGTGCTTCAGGATGCGCGAAAAGAGCAAAACACCGAGCGGTGCCAATGCCATAGCCGTACCACTGTGGCCCGACTGGGCCTTTGCGGGGCCATCCATAGCCAGCGCCACAATCTGGCGGATTGCACGCCCTTCGAGAGGTGTTGCTCCACGGTACGCGTCATCAGTCATTACATCAACAGTAGTAAAACCTCCACCTCGGTCCGTGCTCATTTCGCCGTCCACACCACTGTTTTCAGGCCTTCGTGAGTAGGATGAGAATGTGAAATTTCCTCAGTGGCGCTCACTTACCCGCGGACTTACCTTTCAACGCGACGTCACTGAATTGCGCGATCTCCTCGTGCGCTACCTGCGCGAAGAGACGCTCGACCCGTTTAAGTCAATTGGCCGGTATCTGGCCTTTGGCATGCTCGGTAGCCTCTTCGTCGGCTTCGGCGCGTTCCTGCTGCTCCTCGGTGTCCTGCGCTACTTGCAGTGGCAGTTCCCGTTCCTCGATGGCTCGGAATCGTGGATTCCCTACCTCGTTGTGGCCCTGCTGGCCCTCGGTGGTATTGGCCTAACGGTCTCTCGCATTGCCGCATCCGTCGGTCGGCCACGGCGTGAGCAGCCATGACCGAACACTCCGCCACGCGCAAAGAAATCGAGCAGCGGTTGCGCGACTACGTGCCAACGTCACTCCCGTCACTCGATAAGGCTGATTCACCGGCAGCACTGGCGACCGCCGGCGTCGGTGGGGCACTACTGGGTTTTCTCTGGGGCTTTCGCCGCGGTCGACGGAAGCGTCGTTCGTGAGAGCGCTCCTCAGCGCAGCCCTCCGTTATGCGCTAACCAAGGGTGCCAAAGGCGCAGGAACGTGGTACGTCGTCGCTGGTGTCCTAGGCTTGCTCGGCGCACTCGTGCGTTGGACGGGGCCTCGCGCCTCAAAACGATAGGGAGCCCACGTGTCAGCAGCCGTTTTACGAGAGGGCGAGCGCGTCATGCTGATTGACGCCAAGGATCGTCAGTACATGATCACCCTCAAGCCGGGGAATACCTTCCACACCCACGCGGGCATCGTCGCGCACGACGACGTTATCGGCGCACTCGAAGGCTCGCTCATCCGAGGAACGACCGAGCGCAGTTTCCTCGTCTTGCGACCGACCATGTCCGAGGTTGTCCTCAAAATGCCCCGCGGAGCACAGGTGATTTACCCGAAGGACCTCGGAACCATTTTGATGATGGCCGACATTGGGCCCGGCATGCGCGTGCTCGAGGCCGGTGTTGGTTCGGGGGCGCTGTCCATGACACTGCTGCGCGCCGGCGCCCACATCACGGCCTACGAAATACGTGAGGACTTTGCCAACCACGCTCGGAAGAATGTCTACGAGATGCTGGGCAGTGACGTTCCCTACGACATTCACATTCGTGACGTCACCGAAAACATTGAAGAGCGGGACCTTGATCGGATTTTGCTCGACATGCCCGAGCCGCACGCGGTCGTCGCCCACGCCGAGAAGGCACTTCGTCCCGGCGGCATCTTCTTGGCCTACCTGCCGACCATCAATCAGACCGCACTGTTACGTGAGACGCTCCGTCAACACCAGTTCGGGTTTGAGGAGACGGTCGAAATCTTGCGCCGTACGTGGCACATTGATGGCCGATCTGTCCGTCCTGACCACCGCATGGTGGGACACACCGGTTTCCTCACGACGGCCCGTCGAGTGGTACGAGAAGCTCGTTAGGCCTCAATAAAGATGCACTCGCCGGGGCACTCTTCGGAGGCCTCAGTGACTGCATCTTCGAGTTCGGCCGGCACGTTGGCCAAGCCAGCGGCGCCGCCAGGGTTGTTCTGAGGGACACCGTCATTCTTGACGTAGGCCAAGCCGTCGTCGAGAAGTGTGAACACCGCGGGAGCAATCTCCTCGCAGAGACCGTCGCCAGTGCACAGGTCCTGATCGATCCACACCTTCATAACAACATCCTTTTCTCGGTAACGGATCAACTTTAGTCGCTACCCCTCGCCGGTCGAGTCTTTTCAGACGGCCGCATCCTCACCTAGGGTGGCGTACGTGGAAGCAGATCGACCCGAAGAACTCGACACCCCGAACCCTTTCGCCCTCAGCGACATCAATCAAGCCCGCCGACGCATTGAGACGCTGGAGCAGCGCTTGGTCGAAGCTCGTGGCTCTCTGTCCTCGAGCAAGGAGCAGAACGAGAAGCTGGCGAGCGCCCTGCAATTGACGCGCGACCACCTCGCCTCGCTCCGACACGAAGTCGCCAAACTCTCGCAGCCGCCCGCGGCCTACGGCACCCTGCTCGGCTTCAACGACGACGGCACCGTTGACATCAGCACTGGTGGTCGCAAGATGCGCGTCGCCCTTCACCCCAACATTGACCCCGGTCAAATCCAGCGAGGGTACGAGGTCGTGCTCAATGACTCGTACGCCGTCATTGCGGTTCGTGAGGGCATACGCGATGGCGAGATCGTGACTGTCAAGGAACTCCTGGGCGACAGTCGCGTCATTGTGTACAGCCGAAACGAAGAAGAGCGCGTCGTGGATGTCGCCGACGACGTGCTGCGCGGCGGACTGCGCAGTGGTGACCACGTGCTGCTCGAATCGAGAAGCAACTTCGTCGTCGAAAAGCTGACGACCCCTGAGTCCCAGGACCTCATTTTGGAAGAAGTCCCGAACGTCTCGTACGCCGACGTCGGTGGTCTGGACGCGCAAATCGAACTCATTACCGACGCCGTCGAGTTGCCCTACCTGCACCGTCGGCTCTTCCAGGAATACGAGCTTCCCGCCCCCAAGGGAATTTTGCTGTACGGCCCACCCGGCTGTGGCAAAACATTGATTGCCAAGGCCGTGGCGAGCTCGCTCTCGCAGAAGGTGGCCACGCTCACGGGTAACCACAACGTGCGCTCCTATTTCTTGAACATCAAGGGCCCCGAACTCCTGAATAAGTACGTTGGCGAAACCGAGCGTCAAATTCGTGTCGTCTTTCAGCGGGCCCGAGAGAAGGCCGCCGAAGGGGTTCCCGTCATCATCTTCTTCGACGAGATGGATTCTCTGTTTCGCACGCGAGGCACCGGTATCTCGTCCGATATGGAATCAACCATCGTGCCCCAGCTCCTCGCGGAAATCGACGGTGTCGAATCGCTTCGCGACGTCATCATTATTGGCGCCACGAACCGCGAGGACCTCATTGACCCCGCCATTCTTCGCCCCGGTCGCCTTGACGTAAAAATCAAGATTGAACGACCCCACGAGGAAGCGGCTGCTCAAATCTTCTCTCGGTACCTGCACGCTGGCCTCCCACTCGACGAGCATTTCGTCACCGTTGACGGGGGAGGGGATCGCGACAAGGCCCTTCGCCTGCTCATCGAACAGACCGTGGCCAACATGTACAGCACCGACGACGACAACCGCTTCTTGGAGGTCACCTACCAAGGTGGCGACAAGGAGGTCCTGTACTTCAAGGACTTCGCATCCGGCGCCATGATTGAGAACATCGTCCGTCGCGCCAAGAAGTTGGCCGTCAAGCGCGAGATTGAGGGCACGGGGCGAGGCATTCACTTGGGCGACCTCTTGGCTTCGATTCGTGAGGAATACCACGAGAACGAGGACCTCCCCAACACCACCAATCCCGACGACTGGGCCCGCATTTCGGGCAAGAAGGGGGAGCGCATTGTCTTCATTCGCACCCTCATCAATCGCGCCCAGCACGACGTGAGTGGCGGGCGCTCCATCAATGGCGTCGGCACCGGTCAGTATCTCTAACAATGCCGGTCGCGAAGGTTCTCGGCATAGAAACTGAATACGGTGTGGCCGGTGGACCCGATGGTGACCCCATAACTGCCTCGACCCTCATCGTCAACGCGTACGCCCAGCACGAGAGCCGCCGAGTGGCGTGGGACTTCATTGACGAGACCCCCGGACGCGACGCGCGGTCCCAGCCCACCGAGAGTTTCCCTCCCGCCATCGAGATCCACCTGGCCAATACCGTCCTCACGAATGGCGCTCGCCTCTACGTCGACCACGCGCACCCGGAGTACTCGTCGCCCGAGGTACGAACGCCACTGGAGGCGGTCCTGTTCGACCAGGCCGGCGAACTGGTCATGCGCCAGGCCATGGCAACGTGTAACGCGACTTTCGACGAGGCCTCCGCCATCCGTCTCTACAAGAACAACTCTGACGGCAAGGGCAACGCCTACGGCACGCACGAGAACTATCTCGTCGATCGTGCCGTGCCATTCGATGACCTCGTCCGTGGACTGCTGCCTCACTTCGTGAGTCGCATGGTGTTTTGTGGTGCGGGCAAAGTGGGTGCCGAGACAGACGAGTCACGGGGCTACGGCGTGAATTTTCAGCTCAGCGCGCGAGCTGAGTTCTTTGAGGAGGTCGTCGGACTCGAAACAACAATGCGGCGACCTCTCGTAAACACTCGCGACGAACCTCACAGCGACGCCGAGAAGTATCGCCGACTCCATGTCATCAACGGCGACGCCACCATGAGTCCGATTGCCACGTGGTTGAAACTCGGCACCACCAGCCTGCTGCTCTCGTACATTGAACACCACGGCGTCGATGCACTGCCTCCCACTCCTACGAGACCGGTGCGCGCCTTTCGCACCTTTGCCCGCGACGAAACCCTGCTCGCGACGACCACAACGTCGGAGGGGGAGTGGCGATGCCTCGACTATCAGGAAGCGCTGTACTCACTCCTTCATGACTTCGTCGAGCGCGACGGCGCCGAGGACGTGGCACCGGCCGATGAAGTGCGGGGCCTACTGAGCGAGTGGCGACACGCGCTCGACGCACTGGGCACCTCGCCCGACTCTCTTGCCGATTCTGTGGACTGGATCGCCAAGCGCCGGATGATTCGCGCCTACCAGGAGCGCTACGGCTGCGACCCACTCGACGCTCGTTTGCGGGCCATTGACTTGCAGTACAGCGATCTTCGTCCCGAGCGCTCATTGGCGAGTCGCGCGCGCTTGCGGCAACTCTTCACGCTCGACGAGATTCAGCGCGCGGTGTCGTCACCACCACGATCCACGCGGGCCTTCTTCAGAGGCACCTGTGTTGAACGCTTCAGCGACGCTCTCGTCAGCGCCAACTGGGATTCACTCGTCTTTGACGTGGGTGACGGCCCCCTTCAGCGCGTGTCCATGATGGAGCCCTTGCGAGGCACGGCGGCCCTCACGGAGTCCCTATTCAACGGTGTTTCGTCAGCCAAAGAACTCGTTGTCGCACTGAACGGCTAGAACTTAAGCATGACCGAACAGGAACGAATGCAGCGCACCGGCAGTGACCGTTCGGAGGTATCGACTACCGACACCTCCGCCGAGCCCACCGCCGCGAATGACTTAGCAAATGAACTCGACTCCCTCCTCGATGAGATCGACAGCGTCCTCGAGGAGAACGCTGAGGAGTTTGTCCGCAACTACGTACAAAAGGGTGGGCAGTAACGATGGGGTTGCCGCTGTTTGATGCGACGAGCGATCCCGGCCCCTCGTTTCTCGCCTTCGCCAACGCCTCCGGACTCACGCTCTCGGCCGGTCACGAACGTGACCTGAGCCCTCACGCCACCACGGTGGTCGCACTGCGCTGCGACAGTGGCGTCGTGATGGTGGCTGACCGCCAGGCGACGGGTGGCTACATCGCCAGCCGCGACGTGCGGAAAATTGAAGCCGCCGATTCCTTCACTGGTATTGCCATTTCCGGGTCGGCTGCCATGGGTATTGAGTTCATTCGGTTCGCCCAACTCTCCTTCGAACACTACGAAAAGATGAGTGAGATGGCGCTCTCCCTCGAAGGCAAGGCCAACTACCTCTCGCCTTTGATTCGCTACAACAACTTCTCCCTCGGCCTGATGGTGCTTCCCATGCTGGCCGGCTGGGATCAGAGTCGTCGCCAGGGGCGCATTTTCGAATACGACGGCGCCGGTGGCTGTTACGAGCGAAGTGATTTCGCCACCATCGGCTCAGGCACACCCTTTGCCGAGAGCACACTCCGTTTGGGCTTCCGCAGTGATCTGACGCAAAGTGAGGCCCTCGAACTGGCGGCACTCGCCATTTATGAGGCGGGCGACAACGATCCCTCGACCGGTGGTCCCGACTTTGTCCGCAACCTCTTTCCCATGATGGTTACCATCACCGAGGCCGGTTTCGAAGAATTGCCGCAAGAGTTTGCCGCCACGACGTTTCGCACCATTTTGGAACGTCGTACGGCCAGCGGCGGCATGGCGGGAGGGACCCTGCGATGAGCAACTTCTATTACGTACCGCAAGAGCAGATTATGAAGGACCGGGCGGAGTTCGCCCAGAAGGGCATCGCCCGGGGTCGCTCGATTGTGGCCGCAATCTACGACCAGGGCGTGGTCTTGGTCGCCGAAAATCCGTCCGCCTCGCTCTACAAGATTTCTGAGGTGTACGACCGTCTCGCCTTCGCTGGCGTGGGCAAGTACAACGAGTTCGATCGCCTTCGTGAAGCCGGTATTCGCTGGGCGGACACCACCGGCTTTACTTACTCGCGTGAGGATGTCGAGGCGAGGGCCCTGGCGAACTACTACGCCCAGTACCTCGGCGACACATTCTCCAATGGGTCCAAGCCACTCGAAGTTGAAGTGCTCGTGGCGCAACTCGGTAGTGGTTCGCGCCCAACCAAGCTCTACCGCATTGGCTACGAGGGAACGATTTCCGACGAGGCTCGCTTCGCCGTACTCGGCGGTGACGCCGAATCAATTCGCGCTCGTTTCGCCTACGCGTCGATTGAAATCGCTCCCTTGGCCACGACCCTTCAGCGGGCAATTTCGGCCTTGGCGGGACCCGATCGCACGATTGCGTCGGTCGATCTCGAGGTCGCCATCCTCGAGGATCGTGGTTCACGACGCACCTTTTCGCGCATCGCGGAAGCTGACATCGACCGCCTCCGCGTGTAGGGCACTGCTTCGTGCAACGACGTATTTACGGCATTGAAACCGAGTTCGGCGTAACGTTCTCCTTTCGGGGTCAACGGCGCTTAAGTCCCGACGAGATTTCACGCATGCTGTTTCGCAAGGTCGTGGCGTGGGGACGTTCGAGCAACGTCTTTTTGGAGAATGGCTCACGGCTATACCTGGACGTTGGCTCCCACCCCGAATACGCCACCGCCGAATGCGACTCTTTAGTCGACCTCATCGCTCAAGACAAGGCCGGCGAGGCCATCATGAGGGAACTCGTCGACTTCGCTCAGGCCCAATTACGCGACGAGGGTGTGCCTGGGGATATCTTCCTCTTCAAAAACAACACTGACTCAGCTAATAATTCCTATGGATGCCACGAGAATTACTGCATCGAACGATTTGAGGACCTTTCCCGTCTCGAGCAGGTCTTCATTCCCTTTCTCATCACTCGGCAGCTGTTCGCCGGCGCTGGGAAGGTGGTGAGTGCCGTTGGCCATCCCGTCCGCTTCGCCATGAGTCAGCGAGCCGAGCACATGTGGGAGTCACTTTCGTCGGCCACGACACGATCACGCCCCATTATCAATACGCGTGACGAACCGCACGCCGATCCCGAGCTCTACCGGCGCCTGCACGTCATCATCGGTGACTCGAATATGAATGAGTTCGCAACCTTTCTCAAAGTCGGGACCGCCGCCGTCGTCCTCGCCATGATTGAAGACCACACCACGGTGTTGCGGGATTACCAATTGGTCTCACCAATGAGCGCTCTCCGCGCCATCTCTTACGACCTCTTCAGCACGAAGACGGTCGCCCTCGTCAACGGCCGGGACATGACGGCGCTCGAAATTCAAGAGGACATTTGCGAACGAGCCGAACAGTTCATTCGGTCGCGCGACCTACCTGCGGACCAGATTCTGGCGGTCAAGTTATGGCGCGAGGTGCTGGACACCT
>DAIPLC010000166.1:0-2589 GCA_036769405.1 Acidimicrobiales bacterium | reverse complement strand
GGGACGCTCTCCCCAGCGATCATCGGGAACCCCGACGACGGCCGCTTCAAAGACATTCGGGTGGGCCATCAATTGATTCTCAAGGTCCACCGACGAGATCCACTCCCCACCTGACTTGATGACGTCCTTGATGCGATCGCTAATGACGAGAAAACCCAACTCGTCAATGGTTCCCACGTCGCCGGTCCGGAGCCAGCCATCGTGGAACTGCTCTGGGGCGTCGAGGCCGTAGTACGAGGCGGTAATCCAAGGACCACGGAGTTCAATTTCGCCAACGCTCACCCCGTCGCGCGCGAGCACATCCCCCTTGGCGCCGACAATACGTGCTTCCACCCCAGCCGAGAGTCGACCCGCCTTCACGCGATAGTCAGTGTGGGTGGATGGGTCCGAGGCCGACGGTGGAATCGAAACAGCCGCGAGCGGGCTCGTTTCGGTCATGCCCCAGCCCTGCATGATGTCGACGCCGTGGCGCTCGCGGAAGGTTTCGATCATGACCCGCGGAACTGCCGAGCCCCCGGCGAGAATTGAGCGCAGTGAGGAAAAGTCAGCGTCGCCCTTTTCTTGTGCAGCGCGCAGGAGGTCGTTCCAGAGGGTCGGTACGCCGAGGGCGATCGTCGGGCGAAGTCCCTCAATCATCTGGAGGAGGTACTCACCCTTGAGCAGCATCGACGGCATAATGAGTTCGGTGCCGGCGAAAAAGGCGGCGTAGGCCACGCCCCAGGCGTTGACGTGGAACATTGGCACCACCAGCAGTGCCCTATCGCCCTCGCACAGCGCCACTGAGTTGGTTGTCGTTGCCACCATCGAGTGCAACCACGTGGACCGGTGTGAGTACAAGACGCCCTTCGGATTGCCAGTGGTACCGGAGGTGTAGCAAAGCACGGCGGCCTGTCGCTCGTCGAGGTCGGGCCAGTCGTAGAGGTCGCTCGATGCCGCGAGGAGAGCGTCGTACGAAAGGGTGTCGCCGAGGACGCCGTCAGCGTCAGCACCTTTGACGATGATGTGGCGAACGTGGGGAATCTGATCGCGCACCCGAGCCAAGAGGCCAATGAGTGACGCATCGACGATGATGACTTCGTCGTGGGCGTCGTTAATGACGAAGGCCAATTGCTCCGGAGAAAGTCGGATGTTGAGGGTGTGAAGGATCGCCCCCATGGTCGGTACGGCGAGATAGGCCTCGAGATGGGTCTGGTCATTCCAAAGAAACGTCGCCACCCGGGTATCGGCACCCACGCCAAGCGACGTGAGCGCGTTGGCCAACTGACGGGCGGCGCGGGCTGTTTCGGCGAAGGTGCGCTGCTCGACGCCCGTGGGCGTCACCGTGTAGACCAACTTCGAGCCGTAAATTTGCTCCCCACGCACAACGAGGTCGCGAATCAGCAACGATGCATCTTGCATGGTGCTCTTCATGGGCTCCCCTTGGTCCTTCGTTGACCAATGCTACAAAATGACGTCGTCGTTTGGGGGTTACCAGGACAGTTCGTAGGGGGAAATGGGCGCCGGTAGTGATGTTTCACCGAGCAATGCAGCGTCCACGGCCGCCGCACAACTGCGACCTTCCGCGATAGCCCACACGATCAGACTCTGACCACGCACAGCGTCGCCGCAGGCGAACACGGGAGCACCAGGCGTCGACAGGGGAACCTGCCACTCGTCGTTCACCTGCAACGTAGCGCGAGGGGTGGTGAGCTCGGGCTGCGCCAGTCCGAGGGCGTCGAGTTCGGGGCCGACAAATCCGGCCGCAATGAAGACGTACCGCGCGGCAATGGTGTCGACCTCGTTGGTGTCGTTATTACGAACCCGCAGTCCACTCAGGTGCTCGTCACCGAGGAACTCCAGCGTCTCCGTGCTGAAGACACGTTCGCCGCCTTCTTCGTGGGCCGTGGTCACCTTGTACAGGCGGGCCATGGTGGGCCATGGCTGGTCGTTTGGTCGCGACTCTGGTGGACGGGCCATGATCTCAATCTGGATGACGTTGGCGGCACCCTGGCGGTGGGCCGTGCCGAGGCAGTCAGCGCCGGTGTCACCGCCGCCCAAAATAACAACGTTCTCCCCCGCGACATCAATTGGAGACGGCTCGCCGCTGTAGAGGGCTCGCGTCGCCGCTTCGAGGTACGTCATGGCTGGATAGATACCGTCAAGGTGCTTGCCCGGTGCCTCAATCATGCGAGGGCGAGTTGACCCGAGGGCCAAGACAACCGCATCGTGCGTAGAACGAAGCTCGTTCAACGTGGCTTCGTTGACGTCCACGCCGGTCTCGAACGTGATGCCCGAGGCGCGCATGGCGTCGAGGCGCCTGTCGAGAACTGCCTTTTCCATCTTGAATTCCGGAATGCCGTAGCGGAGGAGTCCACCGATGAGGTCGTTGCGTTCGAACACGGTGACGTCGTGACCACTGGCGCGTAGCTGGGCCGCGGTAGCGAGACCACTGGGCCCGGAGCCGACGACCGCAACCCGACGCCCCGTCGAGGAAACGGGGGTGGTACCCACCGGCAATCCCAATGCGAAGGCATGCTCAGCGACCTCGAATTCCATGCGCTCAATAGTCACGGGGTCGGCCCCGATACCGAGGACACAGGCGGACTCACA
>DAIPLC010000165.1:0-2609 GCA_036769405.1 Acidimicrobiales bacterium | reverse complement strand
GCCCTCGTTGGTCGCCCCGCCTACGACGCCGAACTGGTGACGCGCTTGCGCGACGCCGGCGCCATCGTGATGGGCAGCACCAACCTGAGCCAGTGGGCCAATCTGCGATCGAATAAGTCCGCCTCGGGCTACTCGGCGACTGGAGGATTGGTGGGCAATCCGTGGTCGCTGGACCGCTCCGCCGGCGGCTCCTCGTCAGGGTCGGGAGCCGCGGCCGCGGCCGCGTACGCCCCCCTCGTGGTTGGTACCGAGACTGATGGGTCGATTACCTGTCCGGCCTCGCTCAACGGCGTGGTGGGCCTTAAGCCCACGGTGGGCAACGTGACACGCCAGGGCGTGGTGCCGATCTCGCACGTGCAAGATAGTCCTGGCCCCCTGACCCGCACCGTGGCCGACGCCCGCTTGCTCTACGCCGTTCTCTCGGGCACGACGCCACCGGCACCGACAACGTCACGTTTGGTGCGCGCGACCACGTGGAAAACGGGTCATCTCGCGACCGACAAAGTCTTCGCTGACTTCCTCGCCGCCGCGCGCGACACCGGTCTCGACATTCCGGATCGGGAGTTCGCTGTCTTCGGCAAGGACCAGGGCAACGACGAGCAGCACGCCCTGCTCTGCGAGTTCTACGACGACCTCACCGCGTACCTCGCCGCTCGGCCAGGGGAGGGCGTGAAGTCGCTCGAGGACGTCATCGCCTTCGAGAATCTGCACGCCGACGTCGAACACCGCTACTCGAGTCACGAACACTTCCTGGCCGCCAAGGCGACCGGCGGCATGAGCAACCCCACCTACCGTGAATGCCGTGACCGCGTCGTGAATTGGGCCATCAACGAGTGCCTCGAACCGGGACTCGGTGAGGATGACATTGTGATCGCCCCCGCCTACGCTCCGGCGTGGAAGAGCGACCTCGTCCTCGGCGACCTCGGGATTTGGTTCAACAGCGGTATTAGTGCCGCAGCCGTTACCGGGTGGCCCATTGTCACGGTGCCGATTGGTCTCGTCCAAGGGCTCCCCGTCGGCATGACGCTTATTGGTCGCCCGCACTCGGAGTACGCCCTGCTCGACGCGGCTGCAGCGTTCGAAGAGGTAGCGCGGTCACGGGGCTGGACGGGTCTGCCACATTGGCGGCACCAGCGGGGCCTCTAGGACTTCGAGGGCGCTATCCCGACCTCGCGGTCGTGGGCCGTTTGCCGCAGGTGAAACTGCGTCACGCCGATACAGAGTGAGGTGGCGCCGAGGACGTGGAGTTCAACCAGCACCGGGGGTACGTGTGTTAGGTACTGAACTGCACCGATGAGCGCCTGCGCGAGCGCAATGACAACGAGACGCCGCACGCCTTTTTGCAGCGCCAGTGGGGCGTTCGACTTCCACACCGCGACGAAGAGGCCGAGGACGAGACCGACGAACAGGGTGGCCGCCAGTGAGTGGACCCAGGTGGCGGAAGCGAAGGCCAAGGGGAGACGGCGGGCGTGCAACTGACCAATAGACGACCCGGCGTGGGGACCCGATCCCGTGGTCATGGTGCCGGTGGCGAGCAGGACAATGAAGGGGAGCCAGAGGAGTCGGGCAATCCAGAGGAACTGTGGGCTTCGCACCTCGGCACGGGTGCCCGCCCCGTACTGGTACTTCGACCGGTGGTAGAGCACGGCACTGGCGACAACCATGGACAGTGACAGTAACAAGTGCACGGCGACGAGCCAGGGGTTCAGCTTCGTGTAGACGACGAAGGCCCCCAGCACGGCGTCGAGGACGACGCCAAGCACGAGGAGTCCCGAGAGGACGATCAGGTCACGGCGACGGGGCGTGCGCAACCAGGCGGCGATAAAGGTCACGCCAGTGAGGACGACCAGGGTGACGGTGACCATGCGGTTGGCGTACTCAATGAGGGGGTGGACGGACCACGAACCAGCCACTTTGTTGTGAAAACAGGTGGGCCAGTCGGGGCAGCCGAGTCCCGAGCCAGTCAGGCGCACGGCCGCTCCGGTCAACACGATGATGATCATGGAGAGAAAGGCGGCGTAGGCGAACCAACGGAAGACGGCGGGGGTTAGGGAGATTCGGGTGCGGGCCACGAAGACAGCCTAGAGAGTCAACGCGAGGTCGTAGACTCGCCATTGTGTCAGTAACGCAATCGCCCAGCTTTACGCCCATTGAAAAGGTCAAGGGATACGTGGCGCTCACCAAGCCGCGCATCATTGAACTGCTCCTCGTCACGACCCTGCCCACCATGGTCGTCGCGGCCAAGGGAGTCCCCGGCATTGGCCTCATGGTGGCCACCTTGATTGGCGGCACGCTGGCCGCCGGTGGTGCCAACGCCATCAACATGGTCGTTGACCGCGACATTGACGCCATTATGAAGCGGACCCAGGGTCGTCCCCTGGTGCGCGGCGTTATGTCGCCCCGCGCCGCCCTGCTATTTGCGCTGGCTATCGAGCTCGCCGCGTTTGTCGTATTGGCCGTCTTCGTGAACCAGCTTTCCGCGTGGCTGGCGCTGGCCGCCACCGCCTTCTACGTCTTTATCTACACCTTGTGGCTTAAGCGTCGCTCGAAGCAGAACATTGTGATTGGTGGCGCCGCGGGTGCGGTGCCCGTGCTCATTGGCTGGTCGG
>DAIPLC010000164.1:0-2636 GCA_036769405.1 Acidimicrobiales bacterium | reverse complement strand
CGAAGGCCGCCGACAAGGCGGCGTCACTCGGGATAAAACACACGGTGTACTTCGGCGCCCCCGCTTCATTGGCCCAGTAGGACTTACTCGCCAGCGTGCGCACGTGGCCGCGCAGTTTGGTGGCGTGCTCTCGACGGTACTGCTGGGCCACGTCGGGATCGGTCGCCGCGAGCGATTGCTCAAAGGCGTCGAAGGGGAACTTCGCGTCGATAAAGACGTGCGTCTCATTCGGCAGATGCACAATGCAGTCGGGGCGACGGCCCACACCACTGTCGGCCGTGCTCGACGACTGCAGCGAGAAGTCGACACCGTTCTTGAGGCCCGATGCCTCAAGGACGTTGGCCAACTGCACCTCACCCCAACGGCCACGTTGGTCACCTCGTCCGAGCAGTTGATTGAGTCGCTTCACTTCCGCCTGGGAGTTGAGTTGCGTTTGGAGCAACGTGTTGGCGCGCTCGCGGACCTCAGCCAACGCTTCGACGTGCTGCTTATCGAAGGCCGCCAGGCTGGTTTCGTAGTCCTTGAGGAGCGTTTGAATGGGGTCGAGATTGGCCTTGAGCGTTTGGTCGCGGGCTACCGCCACGTCTTCTTGGTGCTTTTCGAATCGCTGCACGGTCTGCTCCAGCACCCGAGCCGACGTTGACTCGAAGGTGGCATCGAGGTTGGCGACGACGCGTTCACGTTCACCGCGCTCGAAGGCCACATCGGCCTGCGCCTTCTCCAATAGTTGTTCGGCGACCGAAGCGCGACTCTGGGCGGCCGCCAGATCGCTGCGAAGCGTCGTTACTTCTCGTCGAGCACTGGGTTGAGCGAGCACCCATCCGACGAGACCACCGAGTACGAGACCGACTGCGAGCATGAAGAGAACCATTGCTCCCCCTTTCGTGAACGAGGGTAGGTGGCAGTTGTGACACGAGGACTAATGTCTCTATATGTTCCGTCTTTTCTCTTCGTCGACTACCGACAGCGGTCCCCACGCCCTTCCACCAGAGATGACCCAGAAGGTGGTGCACGTCTTCGCCCTCGTCGGTGAGGCCATCGCTGGCGCGACCCACGCCCTACTCGCGGGCGACCGAGAACTCGCCAAACGCGTGGTCGATAACGACATCATCATCGACGGCGAGGTCAATGAACTCGTCGCCTTCGCCGAGAGCGAACTGATGACGAACCACCACCTCACCAACGAGCACCGCCAAATTTTGCTCACGTTGCTGCGCACCATGCCCGAAGTCGAACGCAACGGCGACCTCGCCGAACACATCGCGCGGCGCGCGGCGCGCGGGCTCGGCAGTGAGATGACGCCACGCAGTCGGGGACTGGTGGAGCGCATGGGTGAAGTCGCGTCAGAAATATGGCGCGAAGCCACGGACGTCATTGTCGACGGGAAGCTCGAAGCGGCCGGGGCTATCGAAGACGTCGACGACGAACTCGACGACCTGCACGTCTCGCTCACGGCCGAATTGACGTCCGGCTCCATGCCCGTGCCAGTAGCCGTTGAACTCGCACTCCTCGCACGGTTCTACGAGCGGTTCGGTGACCACTGTGTCAACCTGGCGCGTCGCCAGGTAGGCCGCTACGGCGGCGACTGACCTACGCCAGCAACAGTTCGGCGATTTGCACGGCGTTGAGCGCCGCGCCCTTGCGCAAGTTGTCGTTGCTCAAGAACATCGACAGTCCGTTGGCCACCGTTTCGGCGCGACGAATGCGACCGACATAGGTCGGGTCGTTGCCGGCTGACAGACGCGGCGTCGGCAGTTCGTGCAGCACGACCCCAGGGGCGTCGGCGAGCAACGAGAGCGCTTCTTCCACGCTGAGTTCCCGGGCAAAACTGGCGGTCACGGCGAGTGAGTGACCGGTGAAGACCGGCACGCGCACACAGGTGGCGTCCACCAGCAGACCAGGAATATCGAGGATCTTGCGCGACTCGAAACGCAACTTCTGCTCTTCACCCGTTTCGAGTGAACCGTCATCAACAATCGAACCAGCCATCGGCACAACGTTGTGGGCAATAGCCGCGGGGAAGTTTGCGCCACGGGCCATCGAGACCGCGTCGCCGTGGAAGGTCAGTTCACGAATGTCGCTCGCGAGTGAGTCCGTGACCTGTCCGGCCAGTTCCTCCACGCCATCACGACCGGCGCCACTGACGGCTTGGTAGGTCGACACGATCAGACTGAGCAAACCCGCGGCGTCGTGCAACGGACGCAGGACCGGCATGGCCGCCATAGTCGTGCAGTTGGGGTTCGCGATGATGCCCTTGGGACGCTGCTGCGCGGCGAGCGGGTTTACCTCCGCCACGACGAGTGGGACCTCGGGGTCCATGCGCCACGCCGACGAGTTGTCGATTACTACCGCACCAGCGGCCGCGATACGCGGAGCCAGAGCCTTGGAGGAGGTGGCACCCGAGGACATGAGTGCGATGTCAATACCGGAGAAATCGGCCACGGCGGCGTCTTCCACCACGATGTCCTGGTCACCCCAGGGCAACACGCTGCCCGCGGAACGCGCCGAGCCGAAGTACCGCATCTCGGTGACGGGAAACCCGCGCTCGGCGAGAATCGACCGCATAACGGTGCCAACCTGACCGGAGGCTCCCACGATGGCAACGCGCATAACTACTCCCCTACGCCGCGTCGAGT
>DAIPLC010000036.1:0-11473 GCA_036769405.1 Acidimicrobiales bacterium | reverse complement strand
GATGTCTTGCTGCGCCGTGACGATGAAGTTGATGTTCCGCGAGGTCGCAATTGTCCGCAGCGCCGTGCGAATTCCTCGACCTTCAACTTCGTCACGAACACGACCGGCCCCCACACGCACGCCGAGTTCGAGCAAGCCATCGGGACGGGTGCGCCATCCAAGGTGGTCGTGTGCGGCCCCGAGAACGAGGGGAAGCGGCGCGCGCAGCGTTGAGCCGAGTCGCGACTCCACCTCGACGACAAACGCGGCGAGACCGAGGTCGGCCGCGATGTACTTCATGCGGGCCCGACGGCGGTTCGTCCGGTCACCGAGGTCGCGATACGCGGTCAAAATGGCGCGTAGTAACGGGTCCAGTTCTTCGCGGGTCACGAAGGTCAGCGGATCGGCCAAACGGGCAAAGGTATCGGGCTGGGCGTAGGAGCGCCCCAGCCCGCCGGCCACGTAGACGTTGAAGCCCGCGCCGACTTCGGGGTGGGTGACCGGAATGAGGCCGACGTCCTGGGCCAGGACGTCGACACAGTTCTCGTCGGGGTGGGCGATGGCAATTTTGAACTTACGGGGCAGGTAGGTCTCGCCGTAGAACTCGTGTTCCACGTCGGTGTCCGCCGTTGATTCCAGCGTGGCGGCCTTGTCCCCGTTGACGAAGATTTCCCAGTGCGCTTTGGTCTTGGGCTGGTAGGTCGTGGCAATGTCCTGCGCCAGGGCCACGATCTCGCCGTAGTTAGGGTCGGTTTCCAACTGGGGGCACATCACTGTGTTTCGCACCACGTCGCCGCAGCCGGCGAATGAGGTCATGGTCTTTTGGTAGAGCTGGGCACTCAGCGTCTGAAGCGAGTGCTTGACCACCCCGTGAAACTGCACGGCCTGCCGGGTCGTGAGGCGAATCGAGCCATCGGCCAACTCGGTGCCAATGTCGTCGAGGCAGAGCCACTGCTCTGAGGTCAATCGTCCGCCAGGAATAGCGACGCGGATCATGAAGATGTAGTCGAGGGTCTCGCCGGCCTGTGCTCGTTCACGTCGGACATCACGGTGGTCTTGCGCGTAAATACCATGAAACTTCAACAGATGCTCAGATCGACCAGGGAGATTTGGTGCGGCGTCGGCGAGATCTTCGAGCAAATGACCACGCAGCAATGAGCTCGTTTCCTTGAGGCCCTCTTCGATTGTTAGTTCTCGAATCTCCGACATGCCGTCTCCTACTGAAATTTACACAATTATGACTGAATTAGTCATAATTCATACCACAGTTGATTGGTAGGAAATTAGGAAGGAGTTTCACTAAGCCGACCTTGACCGTGTAATCCCGGCCCCTACGGAGAGCAATCCAGTGCTCAAGTAGCGCACTGTCGACTGTCTGTCGCTTTTGAGCCCGCTAGCTACTTGCTGATTTCTATAACGGCATACGTTATAGTGATTGAGTGATTCTCACGTTCCGCGACGGCCGCACCGAGCAGGTGTGGCATCGTGAGCATGTAAGGAATTTCAGCCTCACTCTTCAACGTAGCGCCCTCAGAAAACTCCTCATGATTGATGCAGCCGAAACAATTGGTGACCTTCGTTGCCCACCCGGCAATCATTTAGAAAAGCTTGTTGGCGATCGAGAAGCTCAGTGGAGTATTCGTATTAATGAACAATGGCGTGTTTGCTTCAGTTGGACCGACGCTGGCGCCACCAATGTCGAAGTCGTTGATTTTCACTAAGGAGACGTGATGGCTGTTATGGAACCAATTCACCCGGGCGAAATTCTCCTTGAGGAATTTCTGCGACCGCTAGGACTGAGCCAGAATCGTGTGGCGAACGCTATCGATGTTCCGCCTCGCCGCATAAACGAAATTGTTCTCGGGAAGCGTGGTATCAGCGCTGACACTTCTCTTCGACTTGCTCGATATTTTTCAACGAGCGACCGCTTCTGGATAAACCTGCAAGTCCGCTATGACTTGGAGCGCGAAAAGGCGAAGCATCGTCTAGAAATTCAGAACATTCAGCCCTATCTCGTCGCTTAGACGCCAGAAAGCACCAACACCCTGATCGCCGTGTAGGTGACCAGAGCGCTGCTGTCTTCCCTCTTGAGTTGAGTCAATCGGCATCGCCACCGGAGGCACAAGCGAATCTTTGCTCGCAGGCATAGACGAAGTCATCGTGACGCGAATCTTCGTATCGATGAGCTCCACCGAATGGTGCATAACAGTGTCGCGGAGCCCCAGGTCGCATCACACCCTGGCTCTCGAAGAAGTCACCAGTGATGACACGAGAGGAGCTGAGTGCTGTCTGCGACGTGGCCCGATTACGGGCGACATTGGCCTCACGGTAAGTTTGCTTTGCTCACGATGGTGAGTGGTAGGCGACGGCCTAGACCGTGACCCTGTTGTGCACCTCAATTGACACCGAGTCGCTCGTCATCACGTTGTAGGTCGCGGTGGCCTGGCCACTGGCAGCAGCGTGTCGGCCGTCGGGTGTGAGGCAAAGCGTGCGCAGCTCAGCACGAAATGGATCCGGCAGCGTCGCCGCGTCACGAAGCATAGCGAGACACGCATCGAGAGGCGAGAGTCCTGCCTTTAGGCCTTCGACAACACTGCGAGCCCCGCCCACGCGCATCGAGAGTTCTCCCCGACCGGTGCAGGCGGCCGCCCCGTAGCGGGAGTCGGCGTAGTTGCCGCAACCGGGTAGCGATGAATCCCCCACCCGACCGGGATACTTCCAGGGGTACCCCGAGGTGGAGACGCCCGTGACGAGTTCGCCGTAGCGGTCGAGGGCAATGATATTGACCGTACCGTACATGCCCTCCGGAGGGCCAAGCCGCTCGACGAGTTCCAGCGCTGACCGACGATAGAGTTCATCACCGTCAACGGCCATCGTGTTCTCTCCCTCGAGGGACAATGCCGACGGAGCGAGCCCCTCGCGGTACCGACGGCGGGAGTGCTCGGTCAAGAGTTCCGCTGTCGCAAAGCCCTGCTCGTGGGCGAATAGTTCAGCCCCCTCGCCCACCAACAGGCAATGCTGTGGCAATACCTCCATCACGCGTCGCGCGATGGCAATGGGGTTGGGGTAGCGCTTGATTGCCCCGACTGCGCCGAAGGCCCGTGTCGAGCCCACCATGATGGACGCGTCGAGCTCGACTACTCCCTGTGCATTTGGCAAGCCACCGGTCCCCAAAAAGACGTCGTCGAGATTGTCTTCACACTTGCGAATCGTGGCCTCGACCGCATCGAGGGCTGATCCCCCACGGCGAAGGATGTCCATGCCCAGTGCGAGACCGACCTCACTCCGCTCGGAACCAAGTATTACGGGGGAAACTGTCACGTCTTCACGATACCGACCGAGGACCGGACCACAGAGGATTCAGGTTGTGAGGCCTCCGACAAAAAAACGCCGCCCACCTCGCAAACGAGGTGGGCGGCGTTACGTGTTCAAAGGAACGACTCAGTCGGTGTCGCCACCGGAGACGTCGGCCACCTTCTGCTTGCCGGCCGACACGAAGGGCATCATGGCGCGCAGCTTGGTACCAATCGCCTCGATCGGGTGCTTCTTACCGGCGTCGCGGAGTTCGCGGTAACGGGGGCGGCCGATTTCGTTCTCCTTGATCCACTCGGCGGCGAAGGTGCCGTCCTGGATCTCGGTGAGAATCTTCTTCATCTCGGCCTTTACGGCGGGCGTGATCACGCGGGGTCCGCGGGTCAGGTCACCGTATTCGGCGGTGTCGGAGATGGAGTAACGCATGCCGGTGATGCCCTCTTCGTACATGAGGTCAACGATGAGCTTCAGTTCGTGCAGGCACTCGAAGTAGGCCGACTCGGGCTGGTAGCCCGCCTCGACCAGGGTCTCGTACCCAGCGCGGACCAGCTCGCTCACGCCGCCACAGAGCACGGCCTGCTCGCCGAACAAGTCAGTTTCGGTCTCTTCGGTGAACGTGGTCTCAAGCACGCCGGCGCGAGCCGAACCAATGCCCGAGGCGTAGGCCAGGGCCACACCGTGAGCGTTGCCAGTGGCGTCCTGGTGCACCGCGATGAGTGCCGGCACGCCGCCACCCTCGACGTAGGTACGACGGACGAGGTGGCCGGGGCCCTTGGGGGCGACCATGGCGACGTCAACGTTGGCGGGTGGGTTGATGAGGTCGAAGCGGATGTTGAAGCCGTGGGCGAACAACACGCAGTTTCCGGCCACGAGGTTCGGGGCAATCTCGGCGTCGTAGATGCGCTTCTGCTCGGTGTCCGGCAGCAAGATCATGATCACGTCAGCGGCGGCGGTGGCCTCCGCGATGGACAAGACGGTCAGGCCAGCGGCCTCGGCCTTGGCGACTGACGAGGAGTTTTCACGAAGGCCAACGACAACGTCGAAGCCCGATTCGTGCAGGTTCAATGCGTGGGCGTGGCCCTGCGAGCCGTACCCGAGGACGGCAATCTTCTTACCTTCGAGCAACGCGGGGTTGACATCGGCTTCGTAGTACATGGTGGTCATGAGTCAGGTTCTTTCTTATTGTGTCGAAGTCACGACGACGTTGTCGTTCCCAGTCTAGGCAGTGCCACACGACCGGTTCGCTGTAGTTCAACGGTGTTGAAGTCTTCTAACTGGCGCTCGAGGGCGTCACAGGCCGCTGGCGTGCCCGCCAGCATCAGGGTGATCGAGTGGGCATCGACGTCAACAATGGCCGCCCCCGAGTTCGCCACGATGTCGGACAGCGGCGTGCGGCTGTTGACGTCGGTGCGAATGGTCGCGAGGAGCAGTTCCCGCTCCAGGGCGTCCTTTGGCGAAAGGTCCGAGATGGCCACCACATTGACCAGCTTGTCGAGCTGCTCGACAATCTGCTCAAGTGGTGCCGATTCGGCGTCCACGACAATGGTGATCCGAGAGAAGCGGGCCTTCGTTTCCGCGGGTGCCACAGCGAGTGAGTAGATATTGAAGCCGCGACGAGCGAAGAGACCCGCTACTCGTGCCAAGACACCGGCCTTGTTCTCGACCAAAACCGAGAGAATGTGGAGACGGACGGGCGTGTGCGCGACGTCACCGAGGAATGGTTCAGGGGCGTTCATCTAAGCCTCTCTCTGGAGTGGGTGGACCATGATGTCATCATTGCTGGCGCCGGCGGCGACCATCGGGAAGACCTTTTCTTCGGATTCGGTCCGGAAGTCGATAACCACCGGCACGTCGTTGATTTCATTGGCCTGTCGAATGGCCTCGTGCATTTCCTCGATGGTGCGGGCCCGCAGTCCGACGCAGCCCATAGCCTGCGCCCACAGCACGTAGTCGGGAAGATCGGCCGAGAGGTAGACCTCAGACTGGCGGTTGTCGTAGAACATGGTCTGCCACTGGTGCACCATGCCGAGGTAGGCGTTGTTCAAAATGGCCACCTTGATGGGAATGCCTTCGGCACGAGCCGTAACCAACTCCTGGGCCGTCATCTGGAAGCAGCCGTCGCCGTCAATGCACCAGACGGTGCTTTCGGGGCGACCGACCTTGGCACCAATAGCGGAGGGGACACCGAAGCCCATCGTGCCAGCGCCACCCGAGTTGATCCACGTACGGGGCTCCTCGAAGGGCCAAAACTGACTCGCCCACATTTGGTGTTGCCCCACGCCGGCGGAGACGATGGTGCCGGGAGCGGCCGCCTTGGCAATCGCTTCAATCACCGCCTGCGGGCGTAGGAGGCCGTCGTCGGAGGGTTCGTCGTAGACAAGGGGGTAGGTTGCCCGCCACTCGTTGATACTCGCCCACCAGGCGGTCATGTCCTTCGGGGTGGCCCCGGCGGCCTCAAGTGCGTTGAGTGCTGTCTTAATGTTGGCGCGCACGGCGACGTCAGCGCGACGGACCTTGTTGAACTCGGCCTTGTCGATGTCGACGTGGAGAATCTTGGCCTGAGGCGCGAAGGCCGGAATCTTGCCGGTAACTCGGTCATCGAAACGTGCGCCGAGGGAGATGAGAAGGTCGGCGCGCTGCATGGCGGTCACGGCTGCGTAGGTGCCGTGCATACCGGGCATGCCGAGATTCTGCGGGTGTGAGTCGGGGAAGGCACCGCGCGCCATGAGTGTGGTCACGACAGGCATACCGGTCCGGTTAGCGAAGGCCAAAAGTTCTTCAGAGGCGTTTGACTTGAGTGTGCCACCACCCACGTACAACACGGGTCGCTCACTCTGCGCAATTAGATCAATCGCGGCATCGATAGCGACTTCGTCGAGCGCCACCTCGGGTCGGTAACCGGGTAGGTCGAGCTCTTCAATCGTCGTTGGGTACCACCACTCCATCGTCGACTGGGCCAAGTCCTTCGGCAAGTCGACCAAGACGGGGCCGGGGCGACCAGTAGTGGCGAGATGAAAGGCGGCGGCGACGGCACGAGGAATGTCGTGCGCGGACTTGATGAGGAAGTTGTGCTTGGTAATGCCCATCGTGATGCCAGTGATGTCGCACTCCTGGAAGGCATCAGTGCCGATCGAGCCGGACGCGACCTGACCGGTAATAACGACCAGTGGGGTGGAGTCCATGTAGGCGTTACCGATGGGGGTCACGATGTTCGTCGCCCCCGGACCCGAAGTCACCATGGCCACGCCAGGTCGACCAGTGGCGAGGGCGTAGCCCTCGGCCATGTGCCCCGCGCCCTGCTCGTGGCGCACCAAAATGTGGCGGATGCTCGAGTCGATGAGTGGGTCGTACACGGGAAGAATGGCGCCGCCAGGCAGGCCGAAGATAACTTCCACCCCTTCCATTTCCAGACTCTTGATCAGGGCTTGCGCACCGGTGAGTTGCACGGTCTTCCTTTATCTCTCTTATACGAAAAATGGCCTCCCGATTTGGGAGGCCTGCGGTATACGACGAATCGCGACCTAGGCCAGGAGGCCTACTACTACAACGAGGGTCATTGCGGATGTCACCCCTCTTTCTTATCACAGATGAGGAGAGTCCGACAATGGTTAGATGCAATGATGCTGCAATAGGCCGCCCACACACCTCAGTCAAATCATGATCGATTGAGCATCTGGTAACTCGCGCAGAAATTTGCGCCACTTGTGATGCCGATGGCTGGCACATCGACCATTGCGTGACAGCCCGCTACAGGTAGACCCAGGTCAGATTGACCGCACAAAAATAGGCAAATCGTCATCCAATTGAGACGCAAAATGAACTTTCTGCGACGGTTTTCCCGCGAGATGCCAATAAACTGTTGAGCGACAGCTCGGAATGGAGCAAAGTATGCGTATGTCGAATAGCCTTAATGCGGATAAAACTACTCGGGAATTCGGAACGAGAATCCGTGCACTCCGCAAGGATCTCGCGATGAGTCAGGAAGAACTGGGCGAAGTCGCCGGTCTTCACCGCACGTACATCGGGCACCTCGAGCGTGGCGAAGTCAACCCCAGCTTGATCAACATCCTTCGTGTCGCCAAGGCCCTCAAGGTTGACCCGTCAAACTTGGTCTCCGGGCTGAAGGTGCCACGCCGATAATTCCTTCGACATCGTTGTCCGACGAATAGAGTTCATTCGTCGCCCTCACAATGTCGTGAGTAGTTCGCCGTTTTCAGCACTTTCTGCCACAACTTTCGTCCGCCCCGCCTACGCCGAGGCTGGACTTACGACATCTCTTACCAAATACGAACGCGTCGCTCCGCTGGTAGGTACATCGGGTCTCCCTCGACCACCCCGAAGGCCTCATAAAACTCCGGCACGTTTCGCACAATCTGGCTGGCGCGCAGTTCGCCTGGCGAGTGAGGGTCGACGGCAACTAACCGGCGGGCCTCTTCCGGTCGTGCTTTCGTCCGCCAGACACTCGCCCATCCCAGCAACACGCGCTGGAGGCCGGTGAAGCCGTCAATGACGGGGGCTTCGTTTCCGTCGAGGGCAATCTGATACGCCTTGAGCGCAATGCCCAGACCGCCCAAGTCGCCAATATTCTCACCAATAGTGAACGCCCCGTTGACGTGAACGTCAGGGGCCGCGGCCGGCGACAACTCGTTATATTGATCGATCAGCTCGCGGGCCAGTTCCTCGAATGCGGCGCGATCGTCGTCGCTCCACCAATTCGTGAGGTTGCCATCCCCATCGTATTTGGACCCTTGGTCGTCAAAGCCGTGTCCGATTTCGTGACCAATCACGGCGGCGATGCCGCCATAGTTGGCCGCATCGTCGGCGTCGAGGTTGAAAAACGGTGGCTGCAGAATTGCGGCCGGGAAAACAATTTGGTTCATCACCGGTACGTAGCACGCGTTCACCGTTTGCGGCGTCATCGGCCACTCTTCGCGGTCCACTGGCGTACCGAGGCGAGCGAACATCAATTCACGGTAAAAACGGCCGATCGCCGCCAGGTTCGAGAAGAGGTCGTCGCGACGCAGGTGAAGCGCGGAGTAATCACGCCACGTGTCGGGGTACGCGACCTTCGAACGAAAGGCGCTGAGTTTGGCCTGGGCGCGCTCCTTGGTAGCGGGCGTCATCCACGGAAGCTCGTCAATGCTGCGACGATACGCCTCCTCCACGTTCTTTACGAGGGCCACCATGCGGGCCTTCGCCGCAGGAGGAAAGTGTCGCGCGACGTACTGCTCACCGATGGCTTCGCCGAGCGCCCCCTCCACGAGTGAGACCCCACGCTTCCATCGCTCTCGATTTTCGGGCGTACCAGTGAGGGTCCGACCAAAGAAATCAAAATTTTCATTGACGTAGGCGCTGCTCAAATACGGGGCCGACCCACTGAGTACTTGCCACATCAGCCACGACTGCCACCCCGGCGCGTCAAACGCCTCGAGCACTGACGCCAGCCCTTGAAAGAACGAGGGTTGGTGAACAACGACCTCATCGAGTGCGTGAAGCGGCGTGAGCGACGTCTCGGCCCACTGCGCCACATCAAATGCTGGAAAAAGTGCGCACCACGCGGCGCCGTCCATCTTGTTGTACTTGAGCTCCGCTTCACGGTTCTTCACGACGTCCCAGTGGTGGGAAGCGATCTGCGTTTCGAGTGCGAGCACCCGGTCGGCGTGTCCCGCCGCGTCGGCCACACCGGCCAACGTAAACATGCGGTTGATGTGGGTCGTGAAGGCCGTGCGGTGCTCGCGGTACTGCTCCTCGCGGTAGTACGACTCGTTCGGCAGGCTCAGCCCCGACTGACCGACCGACGAGATATAGGCCGTTGAGTTCTTCGCGTCAATGCCAATGGAGTGGTAGAAAAATCCACTGTGACCACGCGCTTTGAGTAGCCCCAGCACCCGAGCGAGATCCGCCACCGTCTCGACGGTCGCGGCGAGTGCGAGGTCGTCGGCAATCGGGGTACTGCCGCGTGCTTCGATGGTCGCCTCGTCCATAAACGAGATGTAGAGATCACCAATCTTCTGCTGTAGTGAACCCTCCGTTGCGTTCGCGGCGGCGGCGTCCTCGATAATGGCGCGCACGCGACGAGCGGCCTCTTCACGGAGTACGTCAAAGGTACCGTAACGTCCTCGGTCGTCGGGGATGGCGACGTTGTCTAGCCATCCACCGTTGACGAAGCGGTAAAAGTCATCCTGGGGCCGGACCGACGTGTCAAAGGCCGCGAGATTGAGCCCAGAGGGGCCGTACGTTTCGTACAAAGTCATGCGCCGATGCTAGTTGTCCGTACCCTTGACAACGAGGTACTCATCCTTCAAACTCATGACATGACTACTGCCCTGCTCGTAATTGATGTGCAAAATAATGTGGTCGAAAATGCCGCCGATCGCGACGGCGTTATTACTCGCATCAATGGCCTGATCGCCAAGGCTCGCGAAGCACAAGTGCCGCTCATTTTCGTTCAGCACAACGATGACTTTTTGGTACGTGGTTCCGACGACTGGCAGCTGGTGCCGGAGCTCGACTACCGCACGAGTGACCGCCTCGTGGAGAAGATCTACCGCGACGCCTTCGCCGAGACCACTCTGCTCCACGAGCTGAGTTTGGATGGAGTCACCACCGTCATCGTGACCGGTGCGCAGAGTGACTACTGCGTGACGACCGTGTCGCACTCCGCGCTCATCCACGGTTTCGACGTCACCCTGGTACGCGATGCCCACACCACCTGTGACGCCCCGCTCCCCTCGTCAGTGATGCCGGGCTCGCAGATTGTTGAGTACGTCAACGACCACTTCGGTTCTCTCTCCTACCCCGGCCGCGTCGTGCGAACCGTGGACAGTGCTGAGGTTGTCTTCGCTCGTTAGCGACGCGATTGCAACACGGCGACCACGGCTTTGCCGTTGGCCTTACCGCTGGTCGCCTTCATCACCAATCCGGTGAAGAAGCCCGCCAACTTGTCGTCACCGTCGCGGTAGCGCCCCCACTCATCGGGGTTCGCCGCAATAAGTTCGTCGATAGTGGCCTCGAGCGAGTCGCTCGACAACTGCTCGTACCCCTTGGCGGCGGCCACGCTCACGGGATCGCCGCCGTTGGTGATGAGCTCGCCCAATACCGCCTTGGCCTGCGTCGCCGAAAGGGCGCCACTCTGCTCCATGGCTACGGTCTTCACGAAGGCGTCGAGGCTCAACTTTTCGAGCGTTGCCTCACCGGCCAGCTCGTTCGCCACACGCGAAAGGGCAATGGCAACATCGGTACCGGCCTCCGCGGCCGCGTGAACGAACCGTTCGAGCCCGAGGTCGATAACCACCACCACAGCGTCGCGCTGGGCATCAGTCGGCGAACCGAGGCGGGCCTCGAGGTCGCGACGACGCTCGGCGGGCATGGCGCCCATGGCCGTGCGGACCTCGGCCTGCCAGGCCTCACTCGGGGCAAGGTCTACCAAGTCGGGGTCCCGGAAGTAGCGGTAGTCCTCGGCGTCTTCCTTGACTCGGAGCGTCGAGGTCTCGCCCATGTCCTCGTCCCAGTGGCGCGTTTCCTGGCGAACGGTCCCGCCCTCTTCAAGGAGTTCAATTTGACGCAACGCCTCGTGGTCGATGGCGCGCTGGAGTGAACGCAGCGAGTTGAGGTTCTTGATTTCGCACCGCGTACCAAAGGGGGCGCCGGGACGGCGCACGGACACGTTGGCGTCGATGCGCATCGACCCCTCTTCCATGCGACCATCGCTCGCGCCGGTGGCGATCAAAATACCGCGCAATTCAGCTGCGTAGGCGCGTGCCTGGGCCGAGGAGCGAATATCGGGAGCAGAGACGATTTCCACGAGGGGCACACCACAGCGGTTGTAGTCGACCAGTGAGCGGTCGGCGCCAGCGAGGCGGCCCGACCCACCGAGGTGGGTCGTCTTTCCGGTGTCCTCTTCCATATGGGCGCGCTCGATGCGCACCCGAGAGCCGTCGGGCAAGTCGAGGTACCCTTCGGCGTTGATGGGCAAGTCGTACTGCGAAATCTGGTAGTCCTTGCTCTGGTCCGGGTAGAAGTAGTTCTTGCGGTGAAAGGTGGAGGGCGCAATCGTGCAGTGCAGCGCCATACCAATCCGCATCGCCAACTCCACGGCGTGTTCGTTGAGCACGGGGAGTGACCCGGGCAAGCCGAGGCAAATGGGACACACGTTGGTGTTGGGCTCGGAACCAAAGTGGTT